>NZ_BAIN01000005.1 GCF_000613285.1 Acetobacter papayae JCM 25143
CTGCGGCGGCGGGTACCAAGCTGCCCCAAGAGCCGCGCAGGCTGCCAGCGCACTGGCGGCATTGCGCACGAGATGCGTGCCGGGTGCAGCCAGATGCACCTCTACGGTATCGGGTGTCTGCCCGTGGGCAAGCTGGAGCGTAAAGTCAGAACCATCTGGCCCGGTTTGCAGGCTGGTAATCCGGGCAGCACTGTCGGCTTTCAGCCCGCTGCGCCATAGCGTGGCATGGCTTTGTCCGGCGGCCTGCTCGATCAGGGCCATACCATGGGCATCGTCCGGCACGATGGCGATGGCCCCGTTGGGCAGCGCGAGTAGCAGCGAGGCCTTTTCCTGAGCAATGGCGTCCAGACTACCCATATGCCCCAGATGCGCCGAGCCAATGGTGGTGATAACGGCGCAGTCCGGGCGCACCAGCGTTGCCAGAGGCAGGATTTCTCCCGGATGGTTCATGCCAATTTCGCTGATGCAGAAAGCAGCGTCACGCGGCAGGCGGGCGAGGGTAAGCGGCACACCCCAGTGATTGTTGTAGGAGGCCTCGGCCGCATGGGTAGGGCCGCAGTCACTCAGGCACAGGCGGAGCATGTCCTTTGTGGTCGTTTTGCCTACGCTGCCGGTAACTGCCACCACACGGCCGGTAAAGCGTGCGCGTGCCGCCTGTGCCAGCGCGCGCAGGCCGTTCATGGTGTCAGGCACCAGCAAAATACGCGGGTCCGGCACGTCTGGGGCGTCATGCGCGAGAACAGCCGCGGCCCCTTTATCCAGTGCGGTGCGGATATGGGCGTGGCCATCGCTGTTATCGCCCATCAGGCAATGAACAGATCGCCCGGTTGCAGGCTGCGCGTGTCGATGGACACACCGCTGATGCTGTGTACGGGAGGTTCATGCGCCGGTCCCGCCTGCATGAAGCGGCCTCCAGTCGCCTGTTCCAGTTCCTCTCGTGTCCACAGACTCGTCATGCCTGACCCGTTTCCTTTTTATCCGTTGGTGCGTCCGCCTGCCCTGTCAGGGCGCGGATGACGCTGGCATCATCAAAGGGCAGAACCGTGTCGCCTACGATCTGCCCCTGTTCATGGCCCTTGCCGGCCACTACCAGCACATCGCCCGGCCCGAGCAGGCTCAGGGCTTCGGCAATGGCGCTGCGACGGTCTGCGATTTCAAGCGCTTCAGGTGCGCCCGCGCGCACAGCCGCGCGAATGGAGGCCGCATTTTCCGTGCGGGGGTTATCATCGGTAATAATGGCAATATCGGCCCCGATTGCCGCTTCCTGCCCCATTAACGGGCGTTTGCCGCGATCCCTGTCCCCGCCAGCGCCAAAAACGACAACCAGCTTGCCCAGCGCATGTGGGCGCAGCGAGGTCAGTAGCCGTGCCAGTGCATCGGGGGTATGGGCGTAATCCACATAGGCGCTAGCCCCATTGGGCAGCACGGCAGCGCGCTCCATGCGCCCGCGCACGCCCTGTAGCCGGGGCAGCAGGGCTAGCAGGACGGGCAGGGCGGCATCGTCCTCGGCAGCGAGGGCGGTGGCCAGCAGAGCGTTATCCGCCTGAAAACGTCCGGGTAGGCCCAGTGTCAGCGTGTGGATATGCCCCGCACAGGACAGGCGCAGTTCCTGACCATGCGGCAGGGCGCGGTGTTCAAGTAGGCGCAGGGTATTACCCCGTTCACCCACAAGCCGCAGGCGCAGGGTGCGGGTGCGGGCAATATCTTTGATAGCGTCCAGCGTGGGGCTGTCCATGTCCGCATTGGCGACAGCCAGCCGCCGGGGGGAAGAATGGAGTTCAGAAGGTGCAGCTTGGCCTGCCGGTAGGCCTCCAGCGTGCCGTGGTAATCTAGATGATCGCGCGTGAGGTTTGAAAACCCTGCCGCACTCAGGTGTAGGCCATCCAGCCGCCCTTGCTCCAGCCCGTGGGATGAGCCTCAAGGGCGACATGGTGCACACCGGCTTGTTCCAGTGTGGCCAGCGTATGGGCGAGCGTGACCGGGTCAGGCGTTGTCAGAGGCGGAAGGGTCAAACCCGTGGGGTTTGCGCCTGTCAGCCTAGCGTGCCAATGGCCGAGGCACTGAAACCCTGCAAGGTCCAGAGCTGGCGCATGAAATCCGCCGTACTGGTTTTGCCGTTGGTGCCGGTTATGGCGGCCAGATGCGCAGGCTGCGGCCCCGCAAGGGCTGTGGCCATAAGAGCCAGTGCGTGGCGGGGGTTTTCGCATTCCACGACCGGGCAGGGTGAGGTGCCCTGTGGCCATACGGTGCCGGAGGGGGCAAGAACAGCACAGGCCCCGGCCTGTACAGCGGCAGGTATGAAAGTGCGGCCATCGGCATGGGTGCCGGGCAGGGCGGCGAACAGCGTGCCGGGGCGCACGGCGCGGCTATCGGCTGTTACCGCGCTGACAGCGATGGCCTCAGGTGCTGCGCCGCAAAGGGCTGTGGATGGCAGATGGGCAGCTTCCATCAGACGGGAAAGGGGCTGGCTCATTCGTCCATCTTTTCCAGAGAGGCCTTGCGCCGCTCGGCCACAAGGTGCTTGCGGGCCGCAGCCGTGTTCTGATCTTGCGCTGTGGGCAACTCACGCGATTTATGTGCCGTATTTTCCAACAGGCGCGGGTCTCCGGGGTCGTTCCCAGGCCCCAGAGGGCGCACGCCGCGTGGTACGGCAGGCTGCATGGAAATGGCCAACTGGGCATCTATCTGGCGGCATGCTCGGTATCAGGAAAAATCTGGAGCATGGGGCCAATGCGCGAGACAATATGCGAAACCGTGGGGGCGGCATTCCAGCCGGCTGTTGTCCAGCCATGGGTCTGGGGTGTGGCCTGCGGACTGTCGAGCATGACATAGACCGCGTAATGCGGCGCGTTCATAGGAAAAATACCCGTAAACGCTGAAATATTCACATGTTTGAGGTAGCCGCCATGCGGGCCGATTTTTTCAGCCGTGCCGGTTTTGCCGCCCACGAAATACCCCGGAGATTCCGCCGTGCGGCCCGTACCCTGCGTAACATCAAGCCGCAGAATGCGCCGCAGCAGGGCTGAAACCTCGGGCGACATCACGCGTGGCCCCTGTGGTTCGGCCGGTGTGTCGCTATCGGTTGTAGCGGCCTGTGCTACGGAGGGTTGTAGCGGGGTGGCTACTGTCGCCAGTCCATCCTGCGGGGGGGCTGTCTGCTCGCTATTACGGCTTTCGGCATCCAGCAGGGTGGGGGAGACGAGAATGCCGCCGTTAACCGTTGCCGCCGTGCCGCGCACGATCGCCAGCGGAGGTTCGGCCACGCCATGCCCGAACCCTACTGTCATGGTGGTGGCGAGGCCCCATTGGTGCGGTACAAGCGGGTGGGCGGCTTCAGGCAGTTCTACCGGCACGGGTGCGAAAAACCCCATATCGCGCAGCCATTCGGCCTGACGTTTGCCCCCTACATCCAGTGCGATATGAGCTGCCGCCGGGTTGGAGGAGTAAGCCATGACCTCGGGCAGCGTCAGCCACGGCGAGAAATGGTCGTTCTTCATATCGCGGATGGTGAACCGGCCGATTTTGAGCGGTACGGAAGAAAAACGGTCCCAGACATGGATAGTGCCGGTGGCCAGCCCCATGGCGGCGGTCTGGAGCTTGAAAGTGGAGCCGGGCTCATACAGCCCCGTGACAGCACGGTTAAAGCGCTCGTCGTTAGTGGCGTGGGCAAAGGCGTTGGCATCGTAGTCGGGCAGGCTGACCATGGCGATAATTTCACCCGTGCGGACATCCATGACAATGCCGCACGCGCCGATGGCCTGATATGTCTGCATGGCTGTTGCCACTTCTTCACGCACGGCGGACTGGATGCGGATATCCAGAGACAGGCGCAGGGGGCGACGGTCTGAGAGCAGGCGGGAGTCAAAATGTCGCTCCACGCCAGCAATGCCGTGATCATCAATATCCACGGCACCCAGAATCTGGGCGGCCATGCGGCCTAGCGGATAGTGCCGCTGTTCGCCCGGTTCAAAGTAAATACCCGGAATACCGAGGTTGTTGATGGCCAGTTCCTGCTGGGGCGAAATATTGCGTGCGATATAGACAAACTGCTTGGGCGAGGCGAGCTTGCGGGCCGTTTCTTCCTCGTTCATCGCAGGCAGAATGCGATGGAGCCTGCTGGCGATATCGGCGGGGTCGATCAGTTCCTGCGGGTTGGCATAAACTTGGGCCACGGGCAGGGAGAGCGCCAGTGTCTGCCCGTTACGGTCCATGATAGGGGCACGGTGCACCTGTGGCAGGGAGAAATCTCCAGCAAGGGCGCCACGGGGGTCAACCTTGGGGATTTCGGGTACCTGTGGTGCAATCTGACGTTTTTCCGGTGCCATGGGCCGGATGATGGTTGCAAGCGTGAGCTTGCCCGCCACTACGGTAAACAGAAAGCAGAAAATGCTGGCCGCCCCCAGAAGCCGGGCGTGCATCTGTTCCCTGCGGGCCTGCGCGCGCAGGGTGTCTCCTGGTGTGCCTACCGGTCTCGCGCTGTTGGGCTCATGGGGCGGCGGCTTCATGGCAGGCGGAAAATACTTTCGGTTCGAGGAACATCAGCAGGTCAGGTCAGTTCGTGACAGGGACGGGCGGAGGCAGGCTGTCGCCCCCACGCCCCAGCAGAGACCCCCCCATATATCCCGAACTGGCCCGGGCTTCCATATAGCCGCCACCTGATGTCGCAGCCCGGTGCAGATGCGGATGCCATGAGGCAACAGTAGCGGGCAGCGGATGGCGGATGGGTGAGGGTTCATCCGTTGTGGTGCTGCGGGCCGCAACCACGCGGGTCGGGGCTGCGGGGGGAGCATGGATGCGGGGTTTTACATCCATATCAGCCTGTTCCGCCGCTTCCGCCCGTACTGTGGCATGGGGTGTTTCAACTGGCTGCGTATGGTGCGTGCCAGCGGCCTGAATGGCAGCCAGCAGGGACGATCCGTTACCTGCGTCAGCCACGCGCACTCGGGCGGTTGGTGTGGGTGCTACAGGGGTAGCACTGACATGCAGCACGGGGGCTGGAGCCGGGTGGCTGACCGGTGCGGCACTGGCTACGGTCATGACCGGGCGCTCAGGCACGGGCCGTGCTGCCGGAATAACGGCCGGTGAGGCGCTGCTGGCTACGCTCACACGCTCGGGCTGAACATGCTGGACTGCGCTGCTGGGCTGTACGGGGGGGAGCGCACGCGGCTGGCTGGCTGGTGTATCCGCCATGGCAACAGGGGTGGGCGCTGCTTCGTTTTCCTTGAGCGGTGCGGGCAGGCGGTTGCTCAGATCCGCCATACGGACAAACTGCGTTGGCTCCATGATGCGCAGATACGCGGCATGGTGCGCGGCAAGCGCTGTCAGCCGTTCAGGCTGGTTTTCCAGCGTCCATTCCGTGCGGAGCATGGCTGTCTGGGCGCGCACATGCTCGGTTTCATGAACGATCCCGGCAATCTTCTGGTCCAGCAGGGTTGTCTGATGCTTCTTGGCGTACAGGAAGAACCCCGAAGAGATCGCAAGAACGGCACAGCAGCAGGTAAAGGGGCGGGGTAGCATGGGATCAGCTCTCTACGACCGAAGATGGCGCGGTGTCTGGCCGCCTGATAAGCGCACGCAGCCGGGCGCTGCGTGCGCGGGGGTTGATGCGGCATTCCGTATCGCCGGGACGAACGGCCTTGCCTGTCAGGGTTTTGAATGCGGATTCGGTGCCGTGGCTCATGGCAGCGCGCGGGTCATGACGGGAGAAAGACACATCGCGCCCGGTCGCACGCTGGAAGGCCCGCTTGACCAGTCGGTCTTCCAGTGAATGGAAGGACACCACAACCAGACGGCCGCCGGGGGCCAGAAGCTCCAGAGCCTGTGTCAGCCCGCGTTCGATCTCGCCCAGCTCGTCGTTAACGGCGATGCGCAGGCCTTGGAATGTGCGGGTTGCACCATCCAGCCCCGAGCGGTCATGCGGCACGGTGGCGCGCACAAGCTCCGCCAGTTGCAGCGTGGTGGTAAACGCTTCCTGCGCACGGGCGGTGACTATCGCCCGGGCCACACGGCGGGCGTGCCGTTCCTCACCATAGAAATGGATGATATCGGCCAGTTCCTGCTCGGTGGCCGTATTGACCAGATCGGCAGCGCTTCGTCCGGATTTTTCCATGCGCATGTCAAGCGGGCCGTTATGCCGGAACGAGAACCCGCGTTCGGCTTCATCAATCTGGAAGGACGACACCCCCAGATCCATGACAATGCCGTTGAAAGCCGGAGCCTGTGCGGCCTGCGCCAGAGCGGCCATACCGCCAAAACCACCATGCAGCATATGCAGGCGTTCACCCTGTCCGTGGTTTTCCAGTGCCGTGCGCAGGGCATTGCCACGGGCGATGGCGTCCGGGTCGCGGTCGATGGCCCACAGGGAGCAGGCGGCAGCACCCAGAATGGCGCGGGTATAACCACCGCCACCAAAAGTGCAGTCCAGCATGGCCTCGCCATCAGCAGGGGCCAGATACTCCAGCACTTCCGCCAGCATGACGGGTATATGCCCAGCCTGTGGCAGCAGGGTTGCGGCCAGCGTGGGAGAGGTAGCGTTCATGCTGCGCCTTCTCCCCGCCCAGCAGTGCCATTGCCAGCAGCCGGAATGCTGACGCGGCGCGATTTCTGGCGGGCATCGGCACGGCGCTGACGGGCGGCCTCGGGCTCCCAGATCTGAAAAATACGGCCTAGCCCCATGAAAGATACCATGGGGCTGTTTTCCAGCCCCGCATGCTCACGCAGGAAATCGGGCAGGATAATCCGTCCTTCACGGTCAGGGTCCATGGGGTAGGCATCGGCGTACAGGGCGGCGGCGAGGTCGTCATGTTCATCGGAGAACATGTCCAGCCGGTCGAGCGGTTCTGTCAGCCGGGAAAAAGCCGTGGCGGGCCATGCCTCGATGCAGGGCAGGGTGTGTGACGGGCGGAGAATCATCAATGCATTGCCCTCCGTCAGTTGGTTTCTGAGAACGGTGCGGAACCCGGCAGGAATCGAGACGCGTCCCTTGGCGTCAAACCGATTCTCATGCGTGCCGAGAAAGACGCCCACAGCGATCAGAAATCCTTCCTCACCAATAACTTCCGGGCCTGTGTCGTGGGACATGCAGGGCGGATGAGCCACACCTTATGGCCCTGTGTGGGATAGCATGGGACAGCGTGGGAAGTAAATCAAAAAGGAAGAAAAAACACCGGAAAACAGCCGTTTATTAAGTATTGTTAGTCTGATTTTCCGGACTGTCAGGTAATGTGTTCAAAAAGAGGCCGCGCGTATTCCATGCGTGCACGTTCATGCTCTGTTCAGTTTTGTGGGGAGGGCTGGCGCGCGGTATCGGGCGCTGTCGGAAAAAATGAAAATGCCAGACGGTCTGTAAGCCGGGTTCTGTCTAGCCCCGAAGGGCCTGGACGGTCATTCCTCTGGGACCCGCCTTGCGGCGTGCCTCACGCAACCAACCCGAGCGACGGGGCGGGAGAACCCCTGAAATCCATACGGATTTCGGCCGCTCCTATTCGGTCTTGCTCCCGGTGGGGTTTGCCCTGCCTCCTCTGTTACCATCGGAGCGGTGCGCTCTTACCGCACCGTTTCACCCTTACCTTCAGTCTGTCCCATGGTTTCCCATGGCAGACCCGGAAGGCGGTCTGTTTTCTGTGGCACTTTCCCTAAGGTCACCCTCGCCGGTCGTTAACCGGCACCGTTCTCCCGTGGAGCCCGGACTTTCCTCCATCGCGTATTTGCATACGCCACAGCGACCGTCCGACCGTCTGGCCCGCGCACCCTGCGGCGGCAAGCAGCGCAGGTCAAGGGGGCAGGCACGGGATACTGGTTTTTGCCTGAAAAAACGTTAGGCTCTGCATATGTCCGAGTTGCAGCAAACCTCCGAACCCGTGTCCGGTGTGTCTTCGGCCACTCCGGTATTGGTGCCTCCGCCCGTGCGGCCCAATCTGGCCTCGCGCCTTCTGCTCCACTGGCTGGCATGGCGAAAACACCGCCGTGCGCAGGCCGCGAAAAATCACCGTCCCGCAGCCAGCGCAAGCACGGTGGCGCGGGACAGTGCCGCGCATCAAGATGTGCAGGCGCATTTTCTTCAGGCCCTGCGCCGGGGCATGGATACGCCCTCTTTTCCCACGGCCTTGTCCTCACTCCCGCTACGCAGGGTGGTGGCGCTGAGCGTGCCGGGGGCGGAGGGGGATTTGCCTGCGCGCCTTTTTATCCCGCGTGGCCGCGTGCGGGGGGCTGTGCTGTACCTGCATGGCGGCGGGTTTGTGCATTGTGGCCTCAACTCGCATCACGGCATGTGCTGCCGTCTCGCACGCGCATCGGGGGCGGCCGTTCTGCTGGTGGATTACCGGCTGGCTCCTGAGCACCGTTTTCCTGCGGCGGTAGAGGATTCTCTGGCAGCCCTGCGCTGGCTGGCGGCTCTTTCCGCTCGATACTGGGGTGGTGGTGTGGCCGTGGCGGGGGATAGTGCAGGGGGAATCTGGCGGCTGTTGTGGCGCAGGAGGCCCGTAACGGGGCTGCACCACAGCCGGTCATGCAGCTTTTGTATTACCCGACCTTGTATGGTCGGCGGCTGTTTCCCTCACATCAGACCTATGGCAGCGGATATTTTCTCTCTCGCAGGTCCATGGAATGGTATGCGGATCAGTATATCAGCGCCGAGCCAGACTGGGATGATACGCGCTTCGCCCCCGGAGAGCACCCAGACCTGTCCGGTCTGCCTCCCGCTGTCATTATCACGGCTGAATGTGATCCGCTGCGTGATGAAGGGGCAGCCTATGCACAGGCGCTCAGTCAGGTCGGGGGGCGGGTGTTCTACCGCTGTTACCCCGGCGCGCTGCATGCGTTCTTAAATTTTTACGCCTTCATGCCTTACGGCAAGGCGGCTTTGCGCTTGGGAGGCAAAGCCCTGCGGCGCGCATTCAGGCCGCAGGAAAGGCGATAAACTAGGGAATGGGGTGGAACTGCCCCGGAGAGTTCTGGTCAGACATGACGGTGCGCTCCATCCGGTTGACCTGCAGAGTGAACAGCTTTGGCAGTTCACCCTTAGGGCCGGGGCAGGAGCCCGAATGTTTTTCCATCACATCCATCCGCGAGGCGGTGGGGGCGTCATTCCCGTTGACGATGAACAGCAGGCACTCCGGCCGGTCATGCGTCATGCCGTTATGGGTAACCACAAGCCGCAGGTGGCGGATCAGTGCTGTGTCGTCAAACCAGCTTTCGGGGCGGAAAGTATAGCGGTCTACTACCCGGTCCATCAGGCCGCTTTTGCTCAGCCCGATCATGAGCAGGGCGAGCGGCAGCACAAAGGCAATCCGCCGCAGGGCATGCTGGCGCAGCGTGCGTTTGGCTGTAGGTCCGTTCGATCTGTTTGGTAGCAGTTTACCGAGGAATTTTCGCCAGTCCGGACCAGTGGGAGGCGTGGTATTTGCGGGGGGAGGAGTGGTCATGTCAGCATATCCTCGTGCCATAGGGCGCCATCACGCGCCAGCAGCGCGCGGGTGGAGGGAGGCCCCCAGCCGCCTGCTGCGTAGGGTTCAAGGGGGGTGAGGCCCTGCCGCCAGGTTTCAAGGATTGGTTCTACCCATTTCCAAGAGGCCTCGACCTCATCGCGGCGGATAAACAGTGCGGGGTCACCCCGCACGGCATCTAGCAGAAGGCGCTCGTAAGAATCCTGATACGAGATGGAAAACTCATGCTCGTAAGACATGGCAAGCGTTGCATTGCGAACGCGCAGGCCCCCGGCACCGGGGTCGCGTACGCCTAGAACCAGTGCAAGTTCTCCGTGCGGGTCGATACGGATAACCAGCCTGCCGGAGGATGGCATGTTGGTGAAAATCGGCCAAGGCTGCGGGCGGAACTGAATAACAATTTCCGTCGTTTTGGTGGCCAGCCGCTTGCCGGTACGCAGATAAAAAGGCGTGTTGCCCCAGCGTGCTGTGCGGATTTTCGTGCGGATAGCCACAAAGCTTTCCGTATTGCTGGCCCGCCCCGTATCGAGATCCTGCACGTAACCGGGCACATCCTGCCCTTTTAGCCGCCCTGCCGTGTATTGCCCGCGAATGACGTTCTGGCGCACCATATCCGGCGTCATAGGACGCAGGGCGTTCAGAACCTTGAGCTTTTCATTGCGCAGGTCATCCGCCCGGAGGGAGGCCGGGGCGTCCATCGCCACCATGCAGAGCACCTGAAGCAGGTGGTTCTGCACCATGTCGCGCAGGGCACCTGCCTCGTCGTAATAGCCGCCACGCCCGCCAATGCCCACGGTTTCGGCTGCCGTGATCTGCACATGTTCAATGGCCTCGGCCGACCAGAGCTTTTCCAGCACCGGTTGGCAAAACGCAGGGCCAGAATATTCTGCACGCCCTCTTTGCCAAGGTAATGATCGATCCGGTAAATCGATTCTTCAGGGAAGAAACGTCCTACGCCGCTATTGACCTCGAGCGCGGTGGCAAGGCTGGTGCCAATGGGTTTTTCCAGCACCACGCGGGCATGCGGGCTGATCAGGTTCTGGGCTGCCAGTGCAGTGCAGATCTGGGCATAGAGCGAGGGGGCTGTGGCCAGATAGAAGACGCGTATCCGCTCAGGGTCGGGCAGGGCATCATGCAGGCTTTGCCAGTCTGCCTCGGGGGCTGTTACGTCTAGCTGAACATAATGCAGCAGGCCGGTAAAGCTGTGGAGCAGTTCCTGATCCGCCGTCATGTCAGGGGCGAATTTGTGAAGCTGGTCGAGAATATACGCCCTAAATGTCTCGGTGGTGTAATCCGAGCGGGCAACGCAGATCAGGCGCACATCCTGCCCGAACTCCCCGGCATGGAACCGGCGCAGGAAGGCAGGCAGCAGCTTGCGGCGTGTCAGGTCACCGGTTGCGCCGAAAATGACGTAATCGAAGGGTTCCGTGCGGTTGACGAGCGCCATAAGCAGAGTTCCGGCAGGGCAGGCGGGGTGGACCGCCGCAGAGGGGGACGGATGCTGTTCGGGAAGGAACGCGCAAAGTACTGCTGTGCTTATGGGAGAGCCATTGCCCGTTTGCAAGAGCGGCCTTGTGTGGGATCATTGACCCCATGCCCGTGCCGCGATAAGCCCGCGCCTTCGTGGCGCGTCTGTGGCGCGGAAAGACATGATGCAAACGAGAGGGCTGCTTGATGGACGGCGAACATTTTTCCGGTGATGAAGATCCGGCGGCAGGGGGCATTGCAGCGGATCGGCTGCGGAGCATTATCGAACGGGTCGAGCGCCTGGAAGAAGAGCGCAAGGCGCTCGCGGGCGATATCAAGGATATTTTTACAGAAGCCAAATCCGCAGGGTTTGATGTAAAGGTCATTCGTCAGATCATCCGCATTCGCAGGCAGGAGCCAGCGGAAGTGGAAGAACAGGAAACGCTTCTGGATATCTATCGTCGCGCGCTGGGTATGTAAGCACGCGTAAGCACGGATCGGCTTGCCATGACATCACTCTCCTTTCCCGAGTGGATGCCCCTTTGGGGCCAGTTGTTGATGCTGGCGGGGGGTATCCTGTTCGGACTGGCGTTCATGATGATGCCTTTTGCCGTATTCGGGGTGAAAGGCAGGCTGGCCGAACTGTCGCTACAGGTAGGGGAGCTTCAGGCGCAGTTGCGTGCGCAGAGCCTGCGTGAGCCGGTTGTGCAGGTAACTCCAGCCCCCCCGAGAGACGATACCGACCGGGTGGCCTCACCCGCTGGTGTCGTTGTTGAGGAAGTGCCTGCGGCGTTTATTTACGAAGGGCGGCAGGACAATACACCGCCCGCGCAAACGGGTGCGCACAGCAACAGCATGAGAGACGTGCCGCCAAAGGATATGCCCCTCAGGGAGCCTCCTGTTCTGGTGGCATTGCAGACGCCCCGGGTGTCGGATGCGTATGAACCGCGGCAGAGTGCGCCGCCTGTGCCTACGCCCGTGGCACCGCCCCGGCAGGAAGGCTGGCGTGAACAGCGTATGCCATGGCACGAGGCAGAGCGCGCTCAGGCCGATTCAGCGCCTGAAACTGCGGCCCAGATCATGCGTCGTCAGCACGCGCCAGATGCTAATCAGCCTGCATGGAGGCCTGATTTTTCTCAGGAAACGGCTAGATATTCCGATATGCGGAGTAAAGGGACAGACAACGCGGGCATGACCCCGCTGTATCCCCTGCGCGAAGACGATCGGCCGGAGCGCTCTGAACCGGTGTTGAACTGGCCAGTCAGAGAACGACGAGATCATCACGATGGATGAGCACGTCCCGGCCTGAACGGCCCAGAATATCCGCTACTTCCGTAGACTGATGGCCCGCTATGCGGCGGGCATCGTCTGCGTCATATGCCGCCAGCCCGTGGGCCAGAACCCGGCCTGCGGTGTTGAGCACATCCACCAGATCCCCTTGCGAGAATGCGCCGCGCACCTCCACTACACCTGCGGGCAGTAGCGAGCTGCCATGTTGCAGGGCATTTTCCGCGCCGGGGTCCACCACAATTTCGCCTACCGGGTTCAGGCTGCCAGCAATCCACTGCTTGCGCGCGGTATGGGCATTGGCCTGAGGCAGGAACCACGAGCAGCGGGCACCATCATGAGCGCGCGCAGGGGGTTGAGTGTTTTGCCCAGAGCGATTGCCATAGCGCAGCCTGAGCGTGTGGCAATGCCCGCAGCAAGCAGTTTGGTGCGCATGCCGCCTGAGGAATAGCCCGGCGGCGGTTCGCCCCCCATGGCTTCAATTTCAGGAGTCAGGTTTTCAATGACCGGCAGATGGCGGGCATTGGGGTCCGTGCGGGGGTCGGCAGTATAGAGGCCGTCTATGTCCGAAAGCAGAACAAGCTGATCCGCTTCGGTCATCTGCGCCACGCGGGCGGCCAGCCTGTCGTTATCGCCAAAGCGGATTTCTGCTGTGGCGATGGTATCGTTTTCATTGATGACGGGAATACAGCCCAGATCAAGCAGGGTAGTCAGCGTTGCGCGGGCGTTCAGGTAGCGGCGGCGGTCTTCGGTATCATCCGGGGTAAGGAGCAACTGGGCGGCAGTAAGCCCCTGTGCAGAAAGGGCGTTGCTCCAGGCCTGTGCCAGCCTGATCTGTCCTACCGCTGCGGCAGCCTGTTTTTCAGACAGCCGCAAAGCGCCGTTTGTCAGGCCCAGACTATGCCGCGCCAGAGCGATGGCGCCAGATGAAACTACGCTGACAGCCGTACCCTGTCGGCGCAGTATGGCGATATCTTCCGCCACACTGGCGAGCCAAGCCTGACGGGGGGCCGCCTGTTCAGGGTCAACAACCAGTGCGCTGCCGATCTTGATAACCAGCCGCTTGGCTTGGGCGAGAGAGGGGCGGGTGGCGTCACTCATTGGAGGTTCCCGGGCTTGATCGGTATTGTGGTGTAGTCCATGCCCGGTAGGGAAGGGGCATGGACTAGAGGCAAAAGTCAGTCGTCAGGAGTCTGCCGGGCTTCCTCGCGCGCACGGGTGACGACATCGAACATCATGCGCAGAAGCTCAGGCACACCTTGATGGGTCGCGGCTGAAATGAGCACCACAGGCGCACCACTGGCTTTTTGCAGGGCTGCGCGCCGTGCAGAGGCTTCACGCGGGGTCATGGCGTCGTTTTTGTTCAGCGCGATGATTTCGGGTTTTTCATCCAGCCCGCCACCATAGGCTGCGAGTTCATGCCGGATCGTGCGCCAGGCGGACACAACATCGCCAGCGGCCCCATCAATCAGGTGCAGCAGCACTGCGCAGCGTTCCACATGGCCCAGAAAACGGTCACCCAGCCCCGTGCCTTCATGCGCGCCTTCAATCAGACCCGGAATGTCGGCCAGAACGAATTCTTCCGTCATGGACAGGCGCACAACCCCGAGTTGAGGATGCAGAGTGGTAAACGGATAATCCGCAATTTTGGGGCGTGCGGCCGAAACAACAGACAGGAAAGTAGACTTGCCCGCATTGGGCAGCCCCACCAGCCCTGCATCGGCAATCAGCTTCATGCGCAGCCATACCCAGCGCTCTTCGCCGGGCCAGCCCTTGTCCGAACGGCGGGGGGCGCGGTTTGTGCTGGTTTTGTAATGCGCGTTGCCGTGTCCGCCATCACCGCCACGGCACAGGGTTATGCGCATGCCCGGCTTGTCCAGATCCGCCAGCATGGTTACGCGGTCATCATCCATGATCTGGGTGCCGATTGGCACTTTAATGACAACCGCACTGGCGGCAGCGCCCGTCCGGTCTGAACCTGCGCCGTTTCCACCTTGCGGGCGCGGAAATGCTGGGTGTAGCGGAAGTCGATCAGCGTATTGAGGTTGGGTACGGCTTCAAAAATGATGTCGCCACCCCGTCCGCCATTACCGCCATCCGGTCCGCCGAATTCAATATATTTCTCACGGCGGAAAGCAGTGACGCCATCCCCGCCGTCGCCCGAGCGGATATAGATTTTCGCTTGATCAAGGAATTTCATGTCTAATCTCCAGCCCGGACGCGAAAAAGGGCCGACCCTTCCGGTTCGGCCCTGTTCCTGTTCCAGCCTGACCGGGTAATGGTCAGACCAGAATCGTGCCCTATTTATTCAGCGGCCAGCGGCAGCGCGTCAACAG
Organism: Acetobacter papayae JCM 25143; assembly: GCF_000613285.1. Classification (GTDB taxonomy): domain Bacteria; phylum Pseudomonadota; class Alphaproteobacteria; order Acetobacterales; family Acetobacteraceae; genus Acetobacter; species Acetobacter papayae. The sequence continues at coordinate 14,534 of NZ_BAIN01000005.1, forward strand.
AGACGTGCACCCGGCCTTCTGCACGGCGCTCAAAGCGCACGTTGCCATCAACCAGAGCAAACAGGGTGTGGTCGCGGCCAACGCCAACATTGCTGCCAGCCTTTACCTTCGTGCCACGCTGGCGGATAATGATGTTACCCGCAATAACCTGCTCGCCACCAAACTTCTTGACGCCAAGGCGGCGCCCGGCGCTATCGCGCCCGTTGCGGGATGAACCGCCGGCTTTCTTTTGTGCCATGACCTAAACTCCTCCGTGGGTCGTAACCAGCCTGTCCCTTGCGGGATCAGGCGGCGTTGATTTCCTGAATGCGCAGAACAGTTACCGGCTGACGGTGACCGTTTTTACGACGGCTGTTCTGCCGACGGCGCTTCTTGAAGATAATGACCTTCTTGAGGCGGTCCTGAGCGATGACGGTGGCCGTAACCTTTGCGCCAGCGACGGTCGGTGCGCCGATCTGGGTGCCGTTCTCGCCGCCAACGGCCAGAACGTCTTCAAAAGTAATGGTGGCGCCAGCTTCGACTTCCAGCTTTTCAACTTTCAGTACCATGTTGGGCTCAACCCGGTACTGCTTGCCGCCGGTGCGGATGACTGCGAACATGAACTCTACTCTCTTTCCGATCTCTTGATTCGCGCGGTGCAAGGCACAGGCGCGAAATCCTTATCGCTTTTTCGTCTTTGGCCGTCCGGCTTGGCGCGGCATGGTTCCATCTTTGTGGATCAAGGTGGGCTTTTAAGGGGATTTTCTCCCTAGCGTCAACAGGAAACTGAAAATGCGCTCAGGCTCTTGCATGCAAGGCTAAAGCATGCGTATAAGCCCGACCTACGGAGAGGTGCCGGAGCGGTCGAACGGGGCGGTCTCGAAAACCGTTGTGCGAGCAATCGTACCGAGGGTTCGAATCCCTCCCTCTCCGCCATGCAACCTGAATGGTTGATTTCACAGAAAAATTTTTACCTTCCAACTGTGTGATCCACAGAATGGATATTGCCGACCTTTTGAGGGGGCAAAGAACCGTTGATTGAAGGCGTAGAGTCTGCCCTGATTTAGGGTTTAACGGGCGGGCTTTGATGGTTCTGGATGATGGTTTTCTCTGCTTTTGCACGCAGAGCGGACAGCATTGTGGTTTGGACCGCTAAGCGGCGGGGTTGGGCTTCTCAAGGTGGGAGGATCACCGCTATCGAATGAGAGCCAGATTACAGAGTTGTCCACTCGGCTTCAATCGCGTGTTTCCCGATCCTTCCAAGTCAATGATTGGCGGTGTGTCGATCTGGCCGAGAAGTTGATTGTTTTCGAGAAAATGTGAAAAATTGACCAATTACAATGAGAAAATATATTTAAAAACTGTTGCGTGTGGCATCGCGTAAAGCTGTGCTTAATTCATCCTGCGATGTTGGTTTCTGACATATTCTTGCTTCGGGATAGAGGTTGAGGAGTTCGGAAGTATTCGCATGAGCTGAGTGAAAAATAATTGGAATTTTATTGAATTTCAAATGATCAGCCAGAGGGAAAACATCCCCATCAGCTAAACGTACATCTAAAATTGCACAGGAGGGTAATGTTGATTTGCTGGCGTCAATCGCTTCTTTAACTGTGGCGTATGAACCATGCAGGCTCAGGCCGCAATCCAAGACTATTCCTTCAATGTCGAGGGCGACCAGAAATTCATCTTCAACGATCATGATCATTTAACGGCCTCTTCGATTTTCTGAAGTGGAATTTCAATTGAGACAATGAAATTTTCAGCATTTATTTCTTTAAATAAGTGAGCGCTCAGCTGTTTGGCTGAGGATTTGATTAATGTGGTTCCAAAGCCAACGTTATCTTCCTCTTTAACTTGCGTGTTGTTTTTTTCATGCCAGACCAAGGAGAGATTTTGTGCGCTAAGCCGCCACGAAATTTCAAGTTCACCACCTTTGGATCCTAGAACGCCATATTTTGATGCGTTGGTTGTCCATTCATGTAAAATCATAGCCAATGGTGATAACGCATTTGAAGGTAAAAGGACTTCCGGTCCGTGCACTATGATTTTATTTTTTTTGCTTTCATGCGAAGTAATCATTGTTTTAACAATTTTATGCAGGGAAATGACATCCCTGTCGCCTGAGGGCATGCTGAGTGAATGTGCTCGCCCTAGAGCAATGATCCGGTCTCGGAAGTCTTGTGCATATGTATTGATGTCCGTATGCGAGCGGGCAGATAATGTGACCATACTTGCGATAATCGCAAATAAATTCTTTACGCGGTGGTTCATCTCCTGAAGAAGAATAGAGCGCGTTTCGGCTAAAGTATGTTCGGGCGTGATGTCTATTGTTGCACCAACCAGCAAGCGGTCATCTTCTCGCATGGACATCTGTGCGTAGCTTTTTAGTTTTTTTATTTCTCCGTTTGAAAGTATAACTTTGTAACCAACTTCTAGTTTGTTTTTATATTCGAGGGAGTAATTGATTGCTTTTGAAAAATGATCACGGTCATCTGAGGCAATGATATTCCGCCAGACCTCAAAGTTAATTTGACTGATATTGCTAAGCCCCAGCATTTCCTGGTGTGTTTTATCAAAACGAAAGCTGTTTGTTCTGGGGCAATATTCCCATATTCCAATACGGCCGGCATTAACGGCAACACGTAAACGTTCCTGCTCTACTATCAAAGCCCGTTCTAGTGTTAATGCATCGGTAATGTCAGTCATGACTATTGTGGCGCCACTGATATCACCATTGCTGGTTTTATAGGGCAGTACCCGCATAGAAAATGTTTTTTTACCGTCCTTTGTATGGACTCTGCGTTGTAATGTTTGGCCTGTTTGTGCAACGTTGAACGCATCATCCAAATATTGAAAATCGTCCAATTTGCACGCTACATCTGATAAAAGGCGTCCGCGATCGCTGTTCTGGAGAGGGAAAATGGATTTTGTGGAATCTGTAAAACTTCTAATTTTCAGGTCACTATCAACAACCATAACGGCCAATTCGGTTGAATCGAAAAAGTTTTTCACGTCAGAATTGGCAACGGTTAGCTGATCGACCTTGTTTTTTAGTTCGTCATTGACGGTTGAAAGTTCTTCGTTTGTTGATTGTAGTTCCTCATTCATAGACATCATTTCTTCGTTTGAGCTTTTTAATTCCTCATTTGCTGTTTCGAGTTCTTCAATTGTAGCCCGTAGTTTATGGCGCGTTACGCGCAATTCTTCTTCAAGAATATCTACATGGTCAGTGATGGGTTCAAATTCATCTGCATCAGAAGCGGTTAGTGCTTCGAATGGACCAGCATCCTTGAAAACAAATAGGAAAGAGTTACTCGACAAGGGATCGCAGGTTATATCGACAGGCTGAATGCCATAATCGCCTTCAACCTGGATATGTCGCGCTATGACAACTCTTTTTTTATGCCGTGCCTGACGCAATAGGGGCCCTATGATTTCCCGCAGGCCTGAGCGTGCCAGTGTAAAGGCGCTGGTGCCCCCTTGTCTGGTTACGGGGAAATCAAAATACCGACCGAGTTTTCCATAGGCAGCGATAACAGTCCCATCGTCTCCTACAACCATGGAAGGTGGTGCATAACGTTCCGCGAGTTTCTGGATTGCGGCGTCATCTTTATGAATATGGTTGTTGATCCGGTCTTTTCGTTCATCCATTGCTTGGCGTGGGAAACTTTGCGGTGCCAATGGAAGATTGAGGGGATATCGTGTGGTAAGGCCGCTATGTTCAAATATGCGCGCGTGATGGTCTATGGACGTAAAGAGGTTTTCAAACCGTCCTATTGTTTCTGAAGGCCCGAGAAACAGATATCCTCCGGGTGACAGGGCATAGTGTATGAGCGGCATAACCTGCTGCTGCAGCGCATCATCAAAATAGATGAGAAGATTCCTGCATGAGACCAGATTAATGCGTGAGAACGGCGGGTCTCTTATTATACTATGGTTTGAGAACCTGATTGTATCTCTGATAGTATTGGAGATGGTGAAATACTGTCCGTGTAGTACAATCCAGCTATCGACCATTTCGTCTGGAATATCGATAAGGGCAGATGCTGGATAAATGCCTTCTCGGGCTATTTGAAGCATCTGCTCGTCAATATCGGTTGCAAAAATTTGAATACTATTTTTTACACCAAGCTTTTTTGCTGAACTGGCGAAAATCATTCCTAAGGTATAGGCTTCTTCTCCACTGGAGCAACCGGCAACCCATACACGAATTTCCTGTTCGTCCTGCTTTTCTTTTAATAGGGGTTCAATGACCTTTTCCCTGAGTAGATCGAACATGTCAGGGTTTCTAAAAAAACGCGTAACATTTATGAGCAGGTCACGAAAAAGCGCCTGACATTCATTCTGGTCATTTCGGATCTGCTCCAGATATGAAGCGACTGTGCTGAGTTCGAGCACATGCATTCTACGTTCAACACGACGGATAAATGTTGAGCGTTTATATTGCGAGAAATCATGCCCGACGGCTTTTTTTAAAATAGAGCAAATACTATCAATATAATCAGGCGTAAGGGCAATATCGCGTGTTGGAGAGTCTGAATTTTTACGTTCAAAAAAAGACTTGAGGCAGTCGATAATTTCGTTAGGGGGCTTTATGAAGTCAACCAGCCCACTGCTGATTGCGGCTGATGGCATGCCGTCGTATCGGGCTGTTGATGGCTCCTGCGCAATGCATATGCCACCGTTTTCTTTGATAACGCGCAGCCCCATGGAGCCATCTGCACCGGTTCCGGAGAGAATGACGCAAGCTGCATTCGTTTGACGATCCCGCGCGAGAGAAGAAAAAAAATCGTCAATCGGGCGTCTTAACCCGCGTGGTTGTGTAAAATCTGTAAGCTGCAACCTGCCGTTATGAATTGCCAGCCCCCGCCCCGGGGGGATAATGTACACTCGGTCGGCATGAATGTCTTCTCCCCCTTCGCACTGCAGCACATCCAGTAATGTGGTCCGGTTAAGAAGCTGTGCGAGCATGCTTTCGTGGGTTGGATCAAGATGCTGTACCACGACGAAAGCGAGGTGAGTTGGGGGTGTCGCAACCGCCAGCATGTCCCGTAACGCTTCAAGACCACCTGCTGATGCGCCAACTGCTACGATAGTTTGTGGCCGGTCTTCCATGCCCATAGGGGGCGATGTGTTGGTAGAGTTATGCATTAAAAAATATGTCTGGTAGATTGTAGATCAGCTAAAGTTAACTTGGCTTGGGCAATCATGGTAGTTGAATTGGCTATGGCGGCAATAGAACCTTCAAGAATAATGCCTGCCTGATAGGCTATAGGTGAGATTTTTTTTATACTATCACCTAAAGCTATACCGTATTGAGCGAGTTTTTCTGTTTGTGTATTGCTGATGTCAAACTGGGATGCCAGAATAAATCGGGTGTTTCCCGAGGCGTCACATAGCCGCGACATATAAAGAAGGTTAATAAACGGCGTGCCATCCGCTTTTACATTAATCAATGGCTGCCTGATACTTAGACCGAAGTTACCATCAAGGAACTGATGAATATTTTTTCGCGCTTCAGTATTGTCGTAGTGTCCTTGTAGAAAACGACAGTTTTTTCCTATAATCTCGCTATTGTCATAGCCGGTTAATTCACAGAACTTTTTATTGGTGGCAATGAGCGGTTTATCGTTCCCGGCCGATGCTAATGATAGGGGAACATTTGATTTATCAAATAAATTGATGATTTCTTCTGGAATAGCAGCGATAGAGTTCATTGCGATATGAATCCCCGAAATTTAAAATCATTCCGACCAAACACATTAAGAGAATGGTATTAAGATTTTCCTAAAAAGCACATCATTTTAATAATGTGTCAATATGAGGGAGCGGGATAGCGCAGCTAGCGGGCAGGCAATGGTGTTGCAGAATGCCATTCACCATGTGGTGGTCTGGTGAATGGCCTAGATCTGTTTTTAATACCCGACGGTGAGAGAGAGCGTTCCGAAGCCGCCCTTGTTTCCGAAGCCATTTTGCTCACGGATAGCGGAGACGCCGTGGAGGCGCCAGCCGACATTGAAGATGAGGCTGACATAGCGATCCACAGCGCTATGCAGGTCCAGACCGATGCTGGAGAGGTCGGCTTCGTTTACGGACTGGGCGATGGGGTTCACCTGCGAGACATGGCCGTAATCATAGAACAGCCCCACCTGTTCCGTATCATGCACAGGTAGGCCAGGGGCGATGAACTTGGAGAGGCTGAAAGCCGGTGAGCGGATCTCGTTGGTGACACTCACCCCCTCGCTGCCCAGAGCGGTATCGGTAAAGTAGCCGCGCGCGGTGTAGAGTCCGCCAAGGCCAAGCTGGTTGTTATACATCAGGTTGGTGCTGGCTAGCTGGCCGGTGGCCTGCAAAATCCATGACAGGCCGGCGGGCAGCCATGTCGTGCGGCTCAGGCTCAGCGTGTCATACACATACTGGTCGTTCGAGCCGGGCACGAGGGCTTCGAAATTGCGGCGGCGGTTGGCCCCGCTCATACCGCCGGGGCTGAGTACGAGCTGGTTCTGGAATGTGGTCTGGCCATACGGGTCGTTCAGCATGGCATTGTAGATGATGGGGAACTGATCGACCTCGGCCAAGCTGTCAAACACACGCAGCCCACCGAATTCGAGGGTATTGTTGGTAGTTTTGAAGTCAAAGCCGATCTGCACATCTTCGGTCATGCGGGTATGGGGGCCGAAGGTGATGGCGGGCAGGTCGTGGATATAGCGCAGGCTTGCCTGTCCGCTATGGCCGGTCTCGCTAGATAGGCGCCGCTGGAGCGCATATCGGGTTTTTCCCACGCATAGGAGCCAAAGACCTGAATGCGGTCATGCCAGGGCAGGGGGGCTGTCCAGCTCAGGGCGTGGCCGCTGTAGCGGTCGCTGACACTGTGGGTGAACTGGTAGGAGAGGATCTGCCCCAGCCCCGCTACGTTGCCCCATGTGCCGCCCACGGCCCATTCTGAAGAACCGAGTGCGGGCACGCCGGCATTGTCGTAGGAGCCATAGACATGCAGGGGCAGGCGGTCCTTTGTCTGTAGGGTGACATCGGTTGTGCCCTGCGCCGTGCCGGGCGCGAACAGGGCATCGACCGTGCGGAACGGATTGCTGTTCAGCCAGCCCAGCCCGGCCTGCACGTCTGACAGGCTGAGGGTTTGGCCGGGCACCAGCCCGCTTTCCTGTCGGAGCAGTTTATCGGAAAACCAGTGATTGCCTGCGGTTTTGACCGCACCCAGCCGGTATTCCGTCACGATAATCTGCACGACACCGCCGCCAATATTTTGCGGCGGGATGGAGACATAAACGAACGGATGCCCCTCGGCCTTGTAGAGCGTGCCCACCTTTGCCGCGATGGTGTTCAGGTCCGTCATACGCAGGGGCTTGCCCAGATAGGCGGCCATCTCGTGCCCGAAGGCGGCCTGATCGAGCAGGGGAAGGCCCGCATGCTGCACACCTTTGGTGCCTGAGGGCAGGCCCGCGGCCTTGAGGGCGGTCGTGTCGGGAATGAACACCAGCCCCTTGAGGGCAGGGATGACGACCGCATTGGACTGCGGCAGGGGCGGGGCCTCTTTGTCCGGCAGGGTCAGGTCGTTGGGGGCCGGGGCTGGTGCAGGCTGGCGCGGAGCAAGGCGGCTATAGGCCTGCGCATGGGCCATGCGGGGCGAGAAGGCACAGGCAACGGCAGCGAACGCGCAGCCAGCAAAAAGAACGCGACGCATCAGACGTGTCTTTCAGGCGGTTGGTGTAAGAGGTGGCAGGTAGCACGATCTGGTAGGTATTCGGCTGGGTAGCAGCGGCCGTGCCATCAGGCAGGGTCAGGGGCTTATAGGTATTGACCAGTGTCAGATCAGGTGAGTTCCCCGCTCCTGCTGTTGTGGGGTTGGCTGGGCCTGATGCTGCGGGGTTATGACCATTCAACATTGCCATGGGCCAGAAGACGGGAATGGTCGTGATCTGGGTGATGTTATAGTTGCCATTCTGATAGGTGATTGCGTAATTGCTCAGCCCCGTGCCGCGAACATCGCCGATTGTAATAGCGTAGGATCCCCCGCCACTGTGGCTGTCTGCGGTGGTAGAAAGGCTCACACTGGAGACGGTATCCCCATTGACCAGGCCGCTGGTTCTGAAGGCGGTATTATCGAGCACGGGTGTCTGCCCATAGGTGCCGGTCTGGTTGAGAGCGGTAATGGTCAGGGCTGCTGGAGTAATACTGTAGGTGCCTGTCGTGTAGGTAATGGTGTAATTGCCCAGCCCTGTGCCACTGGCGTTGTTGGCTGTAATGGCATAGGCGCCGACACCACTCTGGCTGGTGGTGTTGGTAGAGAGGCTGATACTGGAAACGGTATTCCCATTGACCAGACCGCTGGTTTTGAAGGCGGTATTATCGAGCACGGGTGTCTGCCCATAGGTACTGGTCTGGTTGAGAGCGGTAATGGTCAGGGCGGCGGGGGTAATGCTGTAGGCACCTGTTACATAGTTAATGGTGTAGTTGCTCAGTCCTGTGCCACTGGCGTTACTGGCTGTGATAGTATAGGAGCCGACACCGCTCTGGCTGGTGGCGCTGGTGGTAAGGGTCGCGCTGGAAAGCGTGTCGCCATTGAGTAGACCAGTGACTTTGACATCAGCAGTGTTCAGCGTGGGGTTTTGCCCATAGGTGCCTGTCTGGTTAAGAGCGGTGATGGTCAGGGCCGCAGGCGTGATGGTGTAGGCACCTGCTGTGTAGGTAATGGTGTAGTTGCTCAAGCCTGTGCCACTGGCGTTGTTGGCTGTAATGGCATAGGAGCCGACACCGCTCTGGTTGGTGGCGTTGGTAGAGAGGCTGACATTGGAAACGGTATCCCCATTGACCAGACCGCTGGTTCTGAAGGCGGTATTATTGAGCACGGGTGTCTGCCCATAGGTAATGGTCTGGTTGAGAGCGGTAATGGTCAGGGCTGCGGGTGTTACTGTGTCAGTGCCAGCATAGGTGACCTGATAGCCTGTTGCGGTTGCTCCATGCCCGATCAGCTCGGCGGAACTGTTGACATTGCTGTTCGAATTCACGCCGGGGTAGAGCCATGTCAGCGAACGAGTGTCGGTTAGGCTTGCCGCATTGTTACCCGACTGATCGAGAATGGAAGTGATGGTAATGGTCGGCGTGCTCTGGCCATAGATCTGGGTTCCTGAAGCGGTAATAATAACATATGGCAGCGCGGCCAGTAGGGGGTAAGGCGATCCCGCTACCCAGTCAGCCGAATTGCTGAAACGGCTTGTTGAACCCTGCAACCATTGCGTTGTGGTTAGGCCGGTAACCCCATTGCCTAAGTTTAGGCCAGCATTGCCGCTTTGCCCGGTTGTTGTTGTGTCAAAATAATCATGACTGAAATATTGGCTGTCTGTATAAGTAGAAGAGGCTTCGTTATTCAGGCCACCGATAAGCCCCCCAACCATTCCTGTGCGCGAATTGACAGAGCCGGTGGAATAACTGTCAAGGATCAGTTGGGACGGATCATTAACATCATCATGACCGACAAGCCCACCGCTATTGGTGGTCGTGCTATTACCCGTGACGTTTCCGGTCGCGTATGTTTCTTCAATATGGCCATAATGATTCTGGCCAACCAGTCCGCCCGCCAGATTGCCGCCTGAAACGTTGCCTGTGGCGTATGATGTTTTAATTGTGCCTGAAGCGTTCCACCCAGCTAGACCGCCGATAAAATTATAGGTATTGCCGGTATTGTTGCTGCTCACATCTCCTGAAGCAAAGGAGGATGTGATTGTGCCAGAATTCCAGCCGACCAGCCCGCCTATATATGTCGTATCACCGCCCGATACGGCGGCAGTGGAATAGGAACTGGTAATGGTGTTACCGCTGGCCCCTACATCGCCATTCTGTCCCACTAGCCCACCCACGCTGGTTGTAGAGGTGGCAGACTGAGGGCCTGAGACTGTGCCGGTCGTGTAAACAGTCAAGAGCGTGCCGCCACTATTGTAGCCGACCAGCCCACCGACGGAGGCGCCATTTGCGTAAGTGCTGCTGATCACTTCCTGGATCAGGCCGATGTCTTCTATTTTTGCGCCAGCCCCCAATTGTCCGAACAGACCGACATATTGGTCTGTTGCATCAGCTATGGTCAGGTTGGCAATGGTATGGCCAGCACCATAGAAGGTGCCGGTAAAGGGCGTATTTTCCCCAATCGCTGGTATTGCCCAAGCCGCTGGCATCAAGATCGGCGGCTAATCCATAATTACCTGCCAGATTGCTGTTGATGGCTGACAGACCCGCGGCGTTTAGAATGACTGTAACGGGCATGCCTGCGTTGGTGCCAAATACCGTATTGCTCCCGGACAGAACCTGCTGGTTGGCGGAAACGCCCAACAGGTAAGGCGTGGTCTGGTTGTTCAGGTTGCCCCATATGGTCGTGTCAAACCTGCTAGGGAGCTCGGCTGCCAGTTGAGTCGTGGTTAGTCCAGTGACAGAATCGCTGCCGCCGGAGCTTTGTCCGCTGGTGGTGGTATCCCAATAGCTGTTTTCTATGGACGAGGAGTTCGTTCCCACCAGTCCGCCTATAGGGTGAATACCGCTTGTGCTGCTGACTTTTCCGGTACTGTATGTATTGGATATTGTGGCGCTATTACCATTATTGCCTGCAAGTCCCCCGACTGCGTAGAGGAGGCCGCTGTTTGTGTTGGCGACATTACCTGTCGCGTATGCGTTGGTGATTGTTCCATCACCACCGTTATAGCCTACAAGCCCGCCTGCATAGGTGTAGTCAGGGGCAGAGATGTTGACTCCTGAACTGCTGACGTTTCCTGTCGCGTATGAGTTAGTGATTGTTGCGTAATTCAACCCCACCAGTCCACCGATATAGGCAGCGGGATTCGAGCCGCTGACGTTCCCTGTGGCGTATGCATAGGAGATCGTTCCGCCGCCGTTAAACCCTACCAGTTCGCCGACGGAGCCATAAGGGTCACTGAAGTTGTCAGTAACAGTTCCCCCAATCAGGCCCACATGACTGATGGTGCCAGAAGTTGCGAGGAAGCTGAACAGCCCCACACGCAAATCCACACTATCGTTGATGGTGAGGTTTGAGATGGTATTACCCAACCCGTTGAAGGTGCCGCTAAAGCCGCTTTGCGCCAGAGGCGTGAAGTTACTGATGCTGCTCATGTCGAGCGGTTTGGCCAGAGCGTAGTAGCCGGACGTGCCAACAGCGTTCTGTAAATCGCTTGGGCTGGTAATCAGGGTGTAGCCATGGCCATTGATGGTCAGTGGGCTGCTGCTGGCGGTATTGGCGGCGGTCAGGGAAGAACTGGTGAACTGGATGGTGGAACTGCCAAAGTTCACCGTTCCGTCCCCGGTGCTGGTGCCACCGATGTTGTTGTTTGTGGTCAGGGTCAGCGTGCCCGCGCCACTCACGGTAATATCGGCATTGAGGGTGATGGAGTGATAGGCGGACAGGATCAGGCTGGCGGTGCTGTTCCAGCTTAGGGCGGCGTTGAGCAGAATGTCCCCGCTGCCCGATCCGGTGGTGGCCGAGGTCTGCTCGGTTACATTGGTGCCGCTGTTCAGTGCTGTGTTGACGGTGGAGGCTGCGGCATTATCGATTGTCAGGTCATCAGGTCGAGCAGCCAGCTTCCACCCAGACCGGCGCTGATGGTGGCGGCCCCCATGGCCAGCGTATGGGCCGAGGTCTCGATTGTGCCGCCAGCCCCCTTGCCCTTACCGGTGGCTTTCAGGGTCGCCCCCGAGGCCACGGTGGTGCTGCGCGCCAGATTGGTGCCGCCAATGCTGTCAGTGCCAACAAGGATCTGCCCGCCCTTGCGCCCAGCCTTGGAGGCCGAGGCATTCAGTACGGCCTTGCCGCCAAGGCTTACGGCCGCGCCATTCGCGCGGATGACACCGCCGGAGCCATCGGCATTGGTAGCACTTAGCGTGGTGCTTTCCACCGTTACGGTGCCGTGGGGCGCGCTCAGCCAGACCTGTCCGTTTACTGTTGTGGTGCCGGTGGCCTGCACCAGTCCCTCGCGGTTGCCTGCCAGTGCGTAAACATTCCCCCCGGCCGAGGCCAGCGTGGCGGCGGCGGCCTTGATCCGCCCGGTATTGGTGACGTTGCCCTTGGCTTTGCTGTCGGCCACCACATAGATACCTGCCGGGCCATCGGCCTCGCTCAGCACCACCTGATTGCCCGCCACCAGAGCCGCTGTGCCGCCAGCGGCACTGATTTCACCACTGTTGCTGACGCTTGCTCCTACCAGCACCACATTACCGTTGGTGCTGGTAATTTTGCCCGCATTGGTCACGGTGCCAGCAGACGTGCCGGACAGAGTGACATTGCCCCCCTTCATGAAGGCACTATTGGGCGTATCACGCGTGGAGGCGACAAAGCTGCCACCTGTGACCACCGTGCCGCCGGGGCCGATCACCACCCATTGGGGTTGATGAGGAACACCGTGCCGGTAGCCCCCAGATGCCCCTGCAGGGAAGAAAGCTGATCGCCCGTCACCCGGTTGAGGGTCGCGCCACTGCCATTGTTGAACTGGACCGAACCGCCGGCGCCGATGGAGAAACCCTGCCAGTTGATAACCCCGCGCGCGGAGGACTGGTCGATGGTGGTGGTGGCCCCCGTGGTGCTGATCGTGCCGGACCCCGCTGCGTACGTGCCCCCCGTGGGCAGGGCCTGCGCCCAGGCAAAACCGGGGGTGAGGGCGGTCACGCCAAGGAGAAGCATGCGGGTCGTCAGGGTCATAGCTCAGCAATCAATTCTGTGTGGGCGGGATGGAGGGCAGATAAATCGACCCCATGTCGACAAATATGCGGTGTGGGAGGGAATAAGGCTTCAAGACAAATTTTTTAGTGGTGAAGTGGAGTTTCTGGTTTTTGGAACAATAATGAATTTACTATGATTATTTTCTCTTTAAAAAACCGTATATATCGAAGAAAACACATATAAATTATTTTTTTTGTTTCTTGTTTTACTGTGTTATTTTTTCATCGCGATCTGTTTTTTGAGATTTGAAAAATACATATCCATTATTGATCATTTTTGTACCCCGTAGCAAGGCCGGTTTTGCAATGTCCCCAAAAATGTTACACTTGTGAAGTGAGGGGGCCGGTTACGCGGCCTGTGGTGTTGCTAAAGGGACTAAGGCGTAAAGATAAGTATGGCTGGCGATACACCGATTTATGAGGCTGAGGCCCTTTCCACGCTGCCTCAGTTTTTGACATGTCTGGCTTATTGTAATCAGGCCTTGTTGGATATTCACAAGCAGATGCCGCGCGAAGTAAGATACGTGGCTGATGTGCGCCGATGGATGCTGACGCATGCCGCCCTGCTACTTCATTTTCGGCGGCGGGTTGATCCATCAGCCCCGCCCCTGACAGCAACCAACCTGTGCCATCTGCTCAAAGATAGCAGCATGGTCAGCACGAATACGGTTACAAACTACCTCAAGGAAATTCAGAATTTTGGTTATATAGAGGCCATTCCCAATCACGATGGCCGCGTGCGGGCCTACCAGATGAGTGCCTTTTCCGAGCAAATGTTCCATGTCTATCTCAGCGTCAATCTCGGCGCTCTTGATCAGATTGATGGGGCGGGCCGGAGCGAGGTCGTGCGCGAGACACCGGCAATCCTGAACCATATGCATCCGGTTTTTGCGCAGCTTATGCTGGAGGATACATTTCTGAGTGCGCCGCCTCAGTCTATAGAACCGCTTGTCAATACAACGGTTGGTATTTCCATTCTGAATGAAATGACACGGTCTGTCACCGCGTCACCTGTAGGGGGGGATGAGCGGATAGCGGTCGGCTTTGATAGCGCAAATGCTATGGCGCAGCGTTATGGTGTCTCCCGTGGAAATGTGGCTAGGCTTTTGAAAAAAGTTGAAATGGCCAATAATTTTGGAAAAACGGAGCAGGGGAGCTGGATCTCGGGGCGGTTGGTGCAAGACTACCATATATGGCAGGCTTGCAAATTCGCTCATGTATCGAGCGCGTATGTCGAGGCCTGCAAGCAGCATGCCAAGGCCTCAAGCCACGCGTGAAGGCGCTTTGATACAAGCTGTGGTCTGGTGTGTGGTGACGGGGTGGGGAGTGCTCGTGCTGGCCTGATCGCTGGCGGGCTTAGATGCGAGACAACTTATTTCTGGTAGGGTGTTAACCTGTCCAGAAGATAAAGACGGTTCATGCGGCGCAGTTCTGCGGGCGCGCCCGCAGTCGTGGGGGCGTCTTTCGTGGTCATGGCTCGCATGACTTTCATCTGGTTTAGTGTCACTGCGGCAATATCTTTTGCGGTGTCGTTATCCAGTCTGGGTGCTGCAATTGTCAGCGCTGTTGCAATGCCATTTAAGGCCTGCTGCCGGGAACGGCTACGAATTTCCAGTCTGTCCGTGCGGGCCTCCATCAAGGCAGAGAGCGATTTGACCCGGGGATAATGCACCGTCAAAAAATCAATCAGCACATCAGCAAGGTCTTCTAGCGACAGTTCGGAGGCTTTTTGTGCCAGTGCTGAGTATTCATCATTCAAAACGGCAATATTTTGTTGCAGCAATGCGTCTGCTACCGCTTCCTTGTTGGGGAAAAAGCGGTAGAGAGAGCCTATTTTAGCGCCTGCACGTAAAGCGATTTCCGCCATGGTTGTCGCCTCATAGCCTCGCTCTGCCATCAGTTCTGACGCAGCAGCCAGTATGTCTGACACTCTCTGGCGCCCCGCAGCGCGGCTTGGCTGCACAGGGGCGCGTTTTTTGCTTGACGAATTTGAGTCCATACTCAACTAATGCCCTTATGTGAGTGCATGCTCAACTTTATCCGTGGTGTGCCAGCCGGACAATGATCCGAGAAGCTGGCGCATATCAAGAGGGGGGATCTTACCATGATTTCATTACCCGCAACTCAGACTGCGCTGGTGTTGATCGATCTGCAGAAAGGTATCACGGCTCTGCCCGTGGCCCCAGTGCCAGGGGCAACGGTTGTGGAGCGTGCGAAGGGGCTTGCCTCCCGCTTCAGGGTGGCTAAAGCGCCTGTTATTCTCGTCAATGTTGCATTCGCGCCTGATTTTTCTGATGCACTGCACACACGTGTCGATTGCTCATTTTCGCCACCAGGAGGTTTTGCGCCGGATTGGTCTGAACTGGTTGACGGCCTTGCTCAGTCGGAAGACCTGCGCATTACCAAGCGGCAATGGGGCGCATTTTATGGAACGGATCTGGACCTACAGCTCCGCCGCCGTGGCATTACAACCATTGTTCTGGGTGGGATCGCAACAAATCTGGGCGTGGAATCAACGGCCCGTGCCGCCCATGAGCATGGATATAATGTCGTTGTGGCGGAAGACGTGATGGCGACCTTCTCGCAGGAGATGCACCTCTTTGCGTGTGAGCATATTTTTCCACGTCTGGGTCGTGTTGCCGCAAGTGCTTCAATCACACTGGAAAGCTGAAGTTCCGAAGGCACAATCAGTGAAAGTATGAAGTGGTGTCATCTTCGCGGGATTCTGTAAAACTGCCAGAAGGCATATGGAGAGTTGTCTGTGTGGCGGCAATCGGGTCTTTCATGGCGCAACTGGATGCCACAGTCGTCAATGTATCCCTGCCAGATATTGCCACGACCCTTCAGGCTTCTTTTTCAACCGTGCAGTGGGTGGTCAGTGGTTATCTTTTAGCGCTAGCCCTGACATTGCCCCTGAACGGATGGCTGGTTGGCCGTATTGGGGCCAAGGCGGTATATCTGTGGTGCTTTGGCGCTTTTGTTCTGGCATCCGGCCTTTGCGCGTTGGCTTGGTCGGTTTCTTCTTTGATCATTTTTCGTCTGCTGCAGGGTATGGCGGGCGGTCTTATGGCGCCGATGGCACAAATGATGGTTGCCCGTGCCGCGGGGCGGCATTTGTCCAGAGTAGCCAGTGCTATTGTAGTGCCTATTCTGCTGGCGCCCCTTCTCGGGCCGGTTATCGCAGGGCAAATCCTGTCTGTGGCATCATGGCGCTGGATCTTCCTTCTCAATATACCTGTCGGGCTATTGGCTTTGGTGCTGGCGGCTGTGTTCTTACCCGATGAGCGTCATATAGAACGCCCCCGTCCGCTCGATATGGCAGGGCTGGCACTGCTGGCACCCGCGCTGGCGGGGTTTCTTTATGGTATTGACCATGCGCACCAGACGGTGGGGCTTGTTTTGCTGTGTGCCGCGCTTGCACTGTTTGTGCTGTATTATTGTCTGGCAAGGAAAAAAGGCGATCGCGCTTTAATTGATCTACGATTGTTTCATGCGCCGGTTTTTTCAACGTCCGCAACAATCATGTTTTTGATCAATGGTGTTTCCTTCGCCGGGCAGATGTTATTGCCGGTCTGGCTTATTCAGGCCTGTGGCATTGCCCCAGACCGAACCGGCCTGATCATGCTGCCGCTGGGGCTGGGTATGATGTGCACCTACCCCTTGGTGGGCTATCTGACAGAGCGTTTTGGCATTCGTAAACTTACCATGTGTGGCGCGTTCTGCGCTGGCGCAGGCACTCTCTTGCTAGCTTTTCTTGCCTGCAAAGGGCTCACTATGAGCCTTCTGGCGGTTGCCCTGTACCTGCGTGGAGCCGGGACTGGCGCGATCGGTATTCCAGTCATGAGTGCGAGCTACGCATCTGTTACGAAGGCAGATATTCCCATGGCCACAACAACGCTGAACATCGTGCAGAGAATTGGTGGTCCAGTGCTTTCAACGCTTTGTGGCACCTTCCTCGGGTGGCAACAGTCAGTCGCGAGCGTTGCTCATCCGCTTATGCCAGTATTCGCTAAGGTGTTTATTTTCCTTTTTATTTTTCATGCTGCCCTCTTTTTGATGACATGCCGCCTTCCTCAGACACTGCCAGACACAGAACTGCCTGCCCGATAGGGCTTGTTCATTTATGAAAGCAGTTTCTGTTGGTCTGGCAGAGTGATGGTGTGAATGTTATTTCATGCTTTCTGGCAGGCATGACGGATCTTCGCATTTGGGTAATGCGGTTCTTGATGGTGTGGGGGATAGCATCGTGACACTTCATACGTGGTGGCTCTTCGTGGGGTCTGTATTCCTGCTTTCGGGCACTCCGGGGCCTAATATGCTGCATATTCTATCACGCAGCGTCGATATGGGGATGAAGCGGAGCATTGCCGCAATGGCTGGGTGCCTGTCCGCGCTGATAACGGTTCTGATTGCTTCGGCCGCGGGGTTAAGCACGCTTTTACTGGCGCTGCCGGGGGCTTTCGCCATGCTGCGTTATGCCGGAGTGGCGTATCTTCTCTATCTTGGCATCAAAGCGTGGCGCAGTGACGTGACACCTCTCGATGTTGGTAGCAATGGGCTGCCGGTTGCGCTGTCGGCGCCTACCCTGTTCAGGGGCGGTTTTATGATCGGCATCAGTAATCCCAAGTTGCTGCTGTTTGCAGCGGCTTTTCTGCCGCAATTTATTAACCCTGCCGCAGCACAGGCGCCGCAGTTTGTGGTTCTTGTCGCCAGTTTCGCGGCTGTAGAATGCTTCTGGTACATGATTTATGCTGCGGGAGGCCATTCGCTGTCACGTTATTTGTCACGCCCATCAGTAAAGCGGGTATTCAACCGGATTACTGGTATGATTTTTGTCGGCTTTGCCGCGCTATTGCTAAAAGCTAAACCGTCATAGAAAGAGGATCAGCTCAATATTGTCTCTGTGACGGCAATAACGCCACGATATTTTCGTAAAAATTCTTCAAATGGCATCAGATTTCAACGATGTTTTTTCGTGGTATTGGGGTGTTTTTGACAAGCCTGAATAATATTTGATCTGACCGCCACGATTCATGTATGTAGCCTCTTTAGAGAATGTAGCCCGATAGTGAGGGGTAACAACGAGCTGATGCGTGCATAAGCCGGTTGCCGGGAGCCAGCAGAAGCTGGATGTTGCCTTTCACAAAAAGCATGGCAGGCTTGTTATTGCAGGCTGAGTCCAGGGTAAGTCAGGCTCACCATGTGTAAAGCGGTGTATTCCGCCAAAATATTGCTCAACGCATTTATCCCGAAAAAACAGATCGCCCGTTCATGAATGGGTTAAGGGGCGATTAACCTGATGACAAAGGATAAAAAATATTTTATATCGCAGTGTGAATAAAAACTGATCTGAAGTGCTGCTGAACACGGTGTGGATGAGGTTGAGGATACCGCTAAGAAAAAATCAGAAGTGAAGTCATCGTTATAACCGGGGTAGCCCGCAAGTAACGGGGAGTGATCGCAATGGGACTTGTAAAGACTTTAAGTCCGGGAACTTCGGCTGCGTCTTTCAATGTCTGGGTTGCTCTTGCAAAGGCTCTTTCTGAAAAAATTCTAGCCTTAACTTTGTCTATCAACGGGTTTCGGTCGAGCCGAAGGGGAAATGCAATGTCGGTGAGTGAGTGTTTGTTGGAGAGTCAGGCAACGCAGGATACACTTCCGCTCATCATTTTTGTGCATATTCCCAAAACGGCGGGGACTACTGTTCGCGATGTATTATATGATACATCCGTGCGGGGGCAGGCATTATATCAGGGGGAATTGCACGCTCCTGAGTTTTTGGCCCGTGCGGCTGAGGTCGATTGGCTCTCTGGCCATGTAACGCACGATATTTACCTTGAATATCTTCAGCCTCTTGAGCGTCAGGTGGAGTTTTTCACCACCTTGCGGGATCCTTTTAAACAGATTGTTTCGCATCTGAAACATAGTTTTTCACGGTATCATCAGGAAAACGGAGAGCAGCCTTTTGATGATGTGGAAGCGGAAATCGACAGAGACGTTGCAACAACTGATTTTGGTTCCGTCGATGCAATTATTGAGTTGCTGCGCCGCCAGAGTGACTGGTTTTTGAATATTCAAAGCCGCTATGTGCTGGGTGCGGATTATGCCAGCCTGTCTGATGCAGAGAGAGTTAAACGTCTTTCTGCGTACACATGTATTTCTACAGAACATACACTGAAAAACATTTATAAGGCCTGGGGCTTTCTTAAGCTGCCAGCTGATGCCGTTCGTATTCATAATAATCGAAACGAGAGCACGCTTGATACAAGCTTGCTTGACGCCCCACAGATCCGCGATTTTCTTGCCGAGCATCATGGGCACGATTTCCGGCTTTATTCTCTGGCGCAAACCATGAATTTTCCGGCGGTAAAGCGTGCGCCGTATAGGCCGTCATTTTTTCCTCTGGTTCGTCGAGTAACCGCTGATAATTTTAATGAAGAAGCCTATCTGGCTGTTAACCCCGATGTGGCGGCTGCGGTGAAAGCAGGAATTTTCCAGACAGGATACGACCATTTTGAGATCGCAGGACATATGGAGCTGCGTTACCAGAAAAATTAAAGTGTCAAAATTCAGATTTTTATTTGGATGTATGGTCTTTATAGTGCGGTATGATGTTTGAAAACGATTGGTGAATATATTCGGGCTGGTCACGAGCCCGAATAGCACAATGATTTCAAAATACTTCAATCTGTTTGGGCGGATCGCGTACGTATTGCGCTAAATGTTATGCAGTTCTGAGGGTCTCCTGAAAAAGTCACTTTAAAATCAAGATTCTCAAGGAAATTGATCATGTCCTGCGGAACATGATCCTTGTTTTTCTGTGCTTCACCGATAATGAGCCTGCATTGCTTGACCAGATTTGGCACGGGGAATAAGGCGTTATATTCTGATCCCTCGATGTCTATTTTGAGAATATCGATTGCCATATTATCTAATTCTTGAAAAACGGTTTCAAGGGTTATTACATCTACCGGAATAGCTTGGGTTTTATAGCTGAGTGCTGAGCCAAGTTGATGCGCGCCGCTATGCTCCGGATTGAAGTAAAGCTTGCTCTGCCCCGGCACTGATGAAACCGCCCGATTAAACGGCTTGATGTTGTTCGTGTGATTATTCGCAATGTTGATTTTTATTTGTTCAAAATTTGATGGTTCAGGTTCATAAACATGAATATCGCATCGCCCGGCAAGCAGTGTGTTCACTTGAAGGGAAAATGAACCAATATGACCACCCAGATCTATAATTCGTAAGTGGGTATTAAGATCCTGGGAGGAGAGCCATTGTCTGACGTCAGGCAGGTAACAAAGCGCTACTTCATTGACGATCTGATAATCATTGGTTCCTGTTCGTACAGAAAAAATGGTATTTCCAAAGCCAGAAACAGTATTTTTAGAAGCATTGGAGCAGGCAAGCTCAAGCGCCTCCATTGAATATGGCTTGCCATCGGGGAGTGTTCCATCAGAGAGCAGTAGCCATACGGAGTTTTCGAAGTGTTTGTAAAACTTTGTATGGATATTTTTGAGAAGAAATTGTAATCTGAAGAGAAAATCTTTCCGGAGTAGAAATATTTTCGGTGTCTTTGGTGTGTCGTGGCAGTCAGAGAGGCGTAATAAAACCGGGCTGCCAATCTGCTTCCTGATGAATGAGAAGGCTTTATACATATCGTCAGGAATGAGAATGGGGATGTTTTTTAAAGGCCTGTTCCCGATTAAGGATAAAAAGTGCGTATAAGCTTCCCTCGACGGCATGTCGCTTGATTGACGGGCAAGAACTTGCAGTGATTTTTTCTGTGGAACCCGTATTCCTAGAAATCCTTCAAGGGCAATTATTCTGGATTCAGCAGCGGCTCTTATTCTTTGAATTTTATTCACGCATGGACTCTATCAGTTAATATAAAAAATCTCAGGGCACTTTAGCACTGAGAATATTAACGTCTATAAAAAGCTCATATTTGGTTCTGAATCCAGATATATTATGCTTGATCGGATAATCTGTCATGGCTGGTATCAAATTGATGCGATAGTGACATAATGAACTGGTTCTTGTGCCTCCATCAATAATGCCCAGCAGAATGGCAGGGGAGAGGGTTGGTGCCGCAACCCATTACGATATAAAAATATAATATTCTGAAAGTGTTATTCCATTTTTTAACAAAGGCGGAGATATTTCTGGTAATCTTTTTTGTGTCGAAAAAGAAACAGAACGTAGTAATCTCGGTATTGGCGTCGGCGTCGAAAGACTTTTTCGTAAAAAGGAAAGACGTCATACGGCCCTTGAAAGCCTGTGGCGTCTTCTTTTCCTGCTACAGCGCATTTTACCTGAAAAAGTGGCGCGTATAGAGCGCTCTCTGTTCTTTCAGCCCGCCTGACGTGAAAGAGATTTTTTCGGAAATCTTTGAGCCGTGGAGGCAACAGGAACACCATATCCTGCTCAATCCAGATTGGCTGACTGTCGGCTTTGCGCAGGTAGCGCATGTCGTCGGGCATGTCGGCGTAGAATGCGAAATTGCGTACAATCATCCCGGTTCGCTGTTGTTGTGGTGGAGTTTTCTTTAAGCATGGGGCTTTCATAAAATCAACATATGATGAATATAAGGACTCCATTCCCTGCTATTAAGGACGGAGACATGGATACTTCCGTTTTGGGCGCGCTTGTGCCGGCTTATGTCTGGCCTGAGTCCCTGCGCTCGCGTATCGATCCATTACATGAGGTGATCGATCATGTGATTGCCCCCGCTGCATCAGCGGTGGATGCGCAGGGGCGCTACCCGGTAGCGGCTATCGCTGCGCTGAAAGCGTGTGGTGTCATGGCAGCCGCCATGCCTGAAGTTTATGGCGGTTGGGGGCTCACACAGGCCCAGTCTCAGGAAGTCCTGTTCCGTCTGGCTATGGCTGATCCGTCTGTTGCCCAGATTTACAAGGTTCATGATGATCTGGTGCGCGAGATTTTTGCTTTCGCGGATGAGGAGACCTGCCTACGACTGGGGCAGGACATCGCCACGCGGCAGATCATTATCGGGCAGGCGATTGCGGAACCGGGGGCGCGGGCTGATCAGTTCGGGCATGTTATCGCAACGCCCGATCAGGGTGGGCATAGCCTGAGTGGGCGCAAGATTTATGCTACGGGCGCCATGGGGGCGGACCTGATTGCCATTACCTCCTATGATGCGGTTTGCCATGGCATGCGGTTTGACTTGGTGCCTCGTGATGCTGCAGGCTTGAGTGTGCTGGATGACTGGGACGGCATGGGGCAGAGGGCCACGGATTCAGGCACCGTTATGCTTGATCATGTAAAAACCATTGCCGGACTGGTCGTGCCCAAAGAGGATCAGTCACCACCTGACTGGGCATCCCTGCGTTATCAGAATGGGTTTTCTGTTATTCTTGTAGGGATTGGTGTCGCGGCCCTTCGTCATGCTGCGGATTTTGTGCGCGAGCACGCCCGCCCGTGGATTTCCGTGCAGGGGGGGCATGCAAGTGATGATCCGATGGCGCGTCGCCTGTTTGGCGAGATTGGTGCGGAACTCGCCGGGGCGCTGGCTCAGGTGCGTGATGCGGCTCATAGGCTCGATTTGCGGGCATCGGGGGCTCTGTCACGGGCGGAAGTGGCCATGGCTGTCTATGCTGCCCGGTCACTTGCCAGCAAAGCGAGCCTGCGCGCTTCGTCCGATATCATGGCGGCCATGGGCGCGCGCGCAACCAGCCGTGCCGTTGGCTTTGATCGCTACTGGCGGGATGCGCGCACGCTGTCACTTCATGATCCGGTTGACTGGAAACATGAGGAAATCGGCCGCCATCTCCTTACGGGCTGGCAGCCGGAGGCTTCGTTGTATCGCTGACATAGCGGGCCAGAAATGGCGCGGTAACGCTATCGGTGGATCTGGCTATGGTGGCCGGTGTGCCTTGAGCCACCACGCGCCCGCCCTTGTCGCCAGCGCCGGGGCCAAGGTCGATCACCCAGTCGGCCCGCGCTACAAGGCGCATGTCGTGCTCAGCAACAATAACGGTATTCCCTGCCTCCACGAGTTCCTGCAGATGCTCCATCAGCCGGTCGGCATCGGAAGGGTGCAGGCCCGTTGTGGGTTCATCAAGGATATACAGCGTATGGCCCCGGCGCTGTTTCTGCAGTTCCGTGGCCAGTTTGATCCGCTGCGCCTCGCCGCCTGAAAGTTCGGTGGCGGGCTGGCCCAGCCGTAGGTGGCTAAGTCCGCCGCGCAGTAGGGTGGAAAGCGACTGCGCAGGCCCTGCTTCATTCGCAAAGAATGTGGCCGCTTCTTCCACGTTCATGGCCAACACGTCCGCGATGGATCGGCCGCGATAATGCACCTCAAGAATTTCGGCTTTGTAGCGCGCGCATGGCAGGTGGGGCAGGGGGCGTAGACACTGGGTAGGAACAGCAGTTCCACCATGGTCGATCCTTCACCTTCGCAGGTCGGGCAACGTCCTTTTGCTACATTGAAAGAAAAATGCCCTGCATCGTAATGTCGTGCGCGGGCCAGATCCGTTGAGGCAAAGAGTTTGCGCACCGTATCGAATAGGCCGGTGTAGGTGGCAAGGTTGGAGCGCGGTGTGCGGCCTATGGGCTTCTGGTCTATGACGGCCACCCGTTTGATGCCTTCAAGCCCGCCTGTAATCCGCCCCTGCGGTTCGCCTGTGGGCATGTCTGGGGTGTCGGTATCGTTTTCATCTTCCGGGTTTTTCTGGCCAACGGCCTGAGTGACAAGCCGTGTCAGCACCTGGCTGACCAGAGAAGATTTGCCGGACCCGGAAACACCCGTGACAGCACTCAGCACCCCAAGCGGAAAGGCGATGTTCAGCCCGTGCAGATTGTTCCATTCAACGCCCTCCAGTGTAAGCCACCCGCCGGGTGTGCGCGGTGTTTGGCTGGCCCGCACATTGGTGGCGAAAACATAGTCGCGCGTGCGCGAATAGGGGGTGGTTTTCAGCCCCTCAAGTGGGCCGGAATACAGAATGGTGCCACCATGTGTGCCTGCTCCCGGTCCGACATCGACAACCCATTGTGCCTGACGAATCAGATCCAGATTATGCTCGACAAGAAAAAGCGAGTTTCCGGCATCGCGCAGGTTCTGCAAGGCTGCCAGCAGGGCGTTTGTATCCGCTGGGTGCAGCCCGGCGGAGGGTTCATCCAGCACATAGACAACGCCAAACAGGTTCGAGCGGATTTGCGTGCCAAGTCGTAGCCGCTGATATTCACCGGGCGAGAGTGTCTGCACACTGCGCGACATCTGGAGATAACCCAGCCCAAGGCCGAGTAGCACGTCAATACGTGCGGCCATGTCTTCGGCAATGCGCCGGGCAGCAATGGCAACGGCATCCTGAGCCTCGCTCTGTGTGCCGTGCTCAGGGTTTCGGCTACGGTTTCGAGCGGGAGTGCGGTCATTTGCGCGATATTGCGCCCCGCGAAGGTGACAGCCAGCGCATCGGTATTCAGGCGCTGGCCGTGGCATTGCGGGCAGTCGCTCGACAGCATGAACTGTTCAGCCCGCTGGCGCATGCGCGCACTTTGCGAATTGGCAAAGGTCTGGAGCACGTAGCGCCGGGCACCGGTGAATGTGCCTTGATAGGAGGGTTCCATCCTACGGGCTATCGCCCGCACTACCTGCTCGTGTGTTAGCCCGGGATAGACCGGGTAAGTCGGTGTTTCGTCGGTAAAGAGAATCCAGTTTCGGGTTTTTGCGGGCAGGTCGCGCCATGGGGTGTCAACATCCACCCCTTTGGTAATGAGGATGTCGCGTAGGTTCTGTCCCTGCCACGCGGTGGGCCATGCGGCCACGGCGCGTTCGCGGATGCTGAGTGTGTCATCGGGGACAAGGCTACGCTCTGTTACGTCATGAATGCGGCCGAGTCCGTGGCAGCGTGGGCAGGCGCCCATGGGGGTGTTGGGCGAGAAGGCCTCTGCCTCTAGCCGGGGGGCACCCGGCGGGTAGGTGCCTGCGCGTGAATAGAGCATCCGCAGATGGTTGGAGAGCGTGGTAATGGAGCCAACCGTCGAGCGCTCGGAGCCTCCACCGCGCTGCTGCTGGAGTGCTATAGCAGGCGGTAGGCCCTCGATCCGGTCAACCTCTGGCACCGGCATCTGCTGAAAAAGCCGCCGGGCGTAAGGAGAAACGGATTCAAGGTAGCGCCGCTGGGCTTCGGCATAGAGTGTGCCAAATGCCAGGGAGGACTTGCCTGAACCCGAGACCCCCGTAAAAACCACCAGCCGGTCGCGCGGGATGTCTACATCTACATCGCGCAGATTATGTTCGCGTGCGCCGCGTACATGCACGAAACCATCATCACCCGGTGCAGTGTCTGGTTCTTGCAGGCTCATGCCGGAATGTCTTCATACATGCGGGCTCTCCTTACGTATTGGGGTTGTGCGGGAACAAAATCTTTGACCGTTGAATAAATGTGGCGCTGAGTGGCGCGGGTGGCAAGAGCCCTGAACTAACGCTGGAGCAAACAGTTTTCGTCCATGTCCGTTTCAGACAACCGCGCCGAGCTTAAACTTTCCCCCGACCGTATGCTGACAGAAGAGCAGGAAAAACTGGTCGGCACGATCATAGCTTTTTGTCAGGATCATGCGCGTGGCAAGGGTGCTGTTCTTGTGTTGCAGGGCGATGCCGGCACGGGCAAGAGCATTGTCATGAATGCCGCCTTTGCACGGTTGCGACAAAGGGTGGAGAAAAAGAGTGGCGATGCTCTGGCCGGGTGCAGCCTGCGGTTTCTTGTCAACCATCCTGAAATGATCAAGCTTTATCGGCGGATTGCCGAACATGTGCCGGGTCTGCGCAAGCGTGATTATGAACGGCCAACCACCTTCATTAATCAGTCACGCAGGACGGGACATGAAACCGACATCGTTTTTATTGATGAGGCCCATCTCCTGCTCAGCCGCAGGGATGCCTATAACCGCTTTTTGCAGGACAACCAGCTTGAGGAAATCCTGCATGCCAGCCGGGTTGTCGTTATGGTGTTCGATCCCCGGCAGGTGTTGAAGTTCAAAAGTTTCTGGAGCGAGGATACGCTGCATCATCTGTTGGGTGACAGGCCTGTTGTCGTGCAGCAGCTGACCACGCAGTTTCGTATGCGCGCCCATGCGGACGTGCCGCGCTGGATCGAGGCCTTTTGCCAGCGCAGGATTCTACCACTGCCAGCGCCGCAATCCTTCGATTTTCGCGTATTTGACGATGCCCAGACTTTATACGAAGCCATTCGCCAGCATGAGAGTGAGGTTGGGCTGTGCCGAATGCTGGCGACCTATGATTACCCCTATGTGCTGGACGGGCAGGATCATTTTATTACCGAAGGACGCTTTCACCTACGTTGGGACCGCTCCCTGCCTGAAGCCCCGCTGCCATGGGCGGAGCGGGCCGATACGATTGATGAGGTGGGGTCGGTTTATACCGTGCAGGGATTTGACCTTAATTATGTAGGGGTCATACTCGGGCCGAGCGTCGATTATGATGCGACAACGGACCGGATTACCTTGATGCCTCACGCTACGAAGATCGTGCTGCTTTTGCTGGCAAAACCGGTATTGGCGACCCTTCGGCCCTGTGCGAGCAGATCATGCTCAACGCCATTAATGTTCTGATGACGCGCCCTACAAAGGGGCTTTATCTGTATGCCAGTCGTCCGGCGTTGCGTGCCCGGCTGCTGGAATTGTGTCATGCGCGCGGGCATGAAAACGTTTGAAGCGTTTGGTGCGGTTGCATGGAAAGTGCCCGATGGTGGTGCTAGGCTGGGCGTTTTGAACGGAACGGGAGGGCTGTTACGTGCCGGTTCAACATAACGCGCCCTCATCTGGCGTGCGCCGTCGTGGACGGCCTGCCAAAGGCACCCCAGCGGCCCGTGAGGCCATTCTTGGCGCGGCTTTGCACGGTTTTTCACGCAAGGGCTACGAAGGCACCAGCCTGCGGGAGATTGCAGAAGCCGCAGGCGTTGATCCTGCGCTGATTTCGCACCAGTTCGGCTCAAAATTTGCACTGTGGAAAGCTTTGGTGGACGAAATGGCGCAGCGTCTGGCAGCGGCACGTCATTCGATCGAGGCGCTGCATGGGGCATCCGGCTCCACCAGAGAGCGTGTGCGTGAAGGGCTGACGCATTTTATTACGGCCAATTGCGATATTCCCGAGCTTTCAAAGTTTCTGTCCGATGAATTGAGCCAGCCGGGTGAGCGGCAGGATTATATCCTGCACACAATCTGGGGCCCTATCAGGATGCGATGCTACCACTGCTGCGCGAGGCGGAAGCCGATGGCCTGCTGCGCCATAACGGGTCACCGGAACTGACCCTGATGATGGTTATGGGTGCAATCATGCTGCCGCTACTGATGATGCGCAGACAGGCACTTTCAAACCATGCGGAAGCAGAATTGTCGCGCCGTCTGGTTTCTGATGTGCTTCCAATGGTACTGGCGGTCTGATTTTGCGGGAAAATCGGCAGAAAGTATTGCATGTAAATCAATATGTTGTGCTTATTGAAGAATAAATACTTAATGGGTAGTATAGGTTTGTATGGTGGTTATAAAATTCTCTATTTTTCCATCAATAATTAGCGATGGGAGGGCTACTGTTCGATCCTCCACTGGCTTCTAAAATGATGGCGTCTTTTATGTCACAGTGAATGTCTTTTTTGTTGAGGTTGTGACTTTATCTGTTTTCATGTATTCTTTTGATGTGGTTGTTTCCTGCGCACTGTTCAGTGCCTCCACCATCCTATCAAGAGAGATTTTGTGTTATTACGTAAAATGTTACGCAGCAGTTCGGTGACAGTCAGGGGAAAAGAGGCGGCAGGTTCTGTTGGCCCGGTTTTCCACCTGCAGCTTGCTGTGCGTAAATTCACAGCATCTTTCTGACTCTCTTGAGCACTCCTGAACACAATGGCCAGCCGTTCCGGCGTGGGCCTGACCATGCCGCCCGGCCCCTGTCTTTGCGGATGGGTGTTGTGCGCATGTTTTCCTTCATCTTCTGAACGCGGTTTTGCGGTGTGCTGCCCACTTAGGGGCAGGGCCGCCCGTTTCAGCTATTGCCCCCAGATAAAGACAAAGGACCCTGCATGAAAAGCGGACGTCAGACTTTCCTGAACAGATTTATCGGCGTTTTTCTTTGCATGCTTACGGGTTTTGTCCTTCTGGCCCATAAAGCCAGTGCGCAGAGCGAGACATCCCAGTTCGCGGCGGAACCATCGTCCTATAAATCGCGCGCCTTCGCTATGGAGGGGATAGGAAACTTTGCGGTAGGGCCGATCGTGCCGACACTGAATGGCAACCCGCATCTGTTTGGAGACTGGGGCGGCCTGCAACCATGCTGATCAAGCATGGTTTTTACGTCAATGTCGCGCTTAACGAAGAATATATGGCTAATGTCACAGGGGGGCGTACGCGTGACAATGTGCTGGCAGGGCAGGTTGCGGCAGCGCTGGATATCGACTGGCAGCAACTGGCCGGTGTGAAAGGGCTGTGGACCCATATGATCGTTATTAACGGTCATGGGCGCAGTTTTAGCCATACGTTGGGGGATTCCGTCACAAATCCTGAAGAAATCTATGGCGCACGCGGCAATGTCGTGGCGCATCTTGTCTCGATGTACGCTGAAAAGGCGTTTCTGGATGACAGGGTGATTCTTTCTCTGGGCTATATCCCGACAGGTAGTTTTTTCGGTTTCGATTATATTGCCTGTTCGTTCATGAATGTTTCCATATGCAGTAACTTTGCGCCGGGTAAATATGTGCCGGGGGGTAAGGACTGGCCATCTGGCAATATCGGTGGCGTGCTGCGCCTGCGCCCGACAGAGCAGACCTATATCATGGGCGGTGTTTTTGTCGTATCGCCGCATGATTATAATGGTGGCATTTCGGGCTGGTCCATGGCGCAGAGCGGGCTTGGCAAGCTGTCATCGCAGGTGGAAATCGGCTGGATGCCTTCCTTCGGCCATGACCGACTGCGAGGCAATTACAAGATCGGCATGTGGTACGATAACTCCCGCTACCCAGACCTTTATGCGGATATTAACGGTAACTCCTTTCAGGAAACGGGTCTGCCCCGGCGTTACCGCTCGGGTATGTGGAGCGCATGGCTCATGTTCGACCAGATGCTCATCCGCAATGGCTCGGGCCTGGCCGATGGTCTGATTGCGCTGGGTGGGGCCGCGTATTCTCAGGGGAATGTCGTAGCCATGCGTGACCATGAATGGATCGGTCTGGTGGAAACCGGGGAGCCTGGCGGCGTAGTAGTGACCAGATCGGGATCATGTTCCAGCATATGGATATGAGCCGGACGGTTACCATGCAGCAGGAATCATCGCAGGCACTGGGAGTGCCGTTCCTGTCTAACCAGTGGGGGCAGGTCTGGGGCGTGCAGAACTGGGAAAATGTCTATGAGGCATTTTACAGCTTCCACCTCCTGCGCGCGACCACCTTGCAGGCCGATTTCCAATATCTGCAGCGCCCCGGTGCAACCACGACCTTTGGCGATGCCGCCGTGATTGGCGGACAGTTCACCACCAATTTCTGACAAGGCGGCCCGCTGCATTTAACCCCGGTGGTCTGGTGTGATCTGCCGGGGCAGGCTGCTGGCGGGCGTTCGGCTTTGTCTGCCTGTTCACGTATGCGTGTGCTTTGCTTCTGGGGCGTGTAGGGGCCGAGCCCTCAGGGCGTTTATGGCCTGCGCACGGAGTATGCCGGGTATTGCTTCCCCCCTGTGTGTGATTGTCCGTTGTTGTGGCAGGGTAATCTGTGACAACATGACACAGGCCCGGCTTCCGGTATCGGTATGCCAGAGGGGGTGGGCCGACCGGCGCGCAGTAGCGTCCGGCGCGGCTATGAAAGGGAAGCTGGCATGAAATTCAGAATGCGTTCGCTCATGATGGCGTGCGTCGCCATGACTATGCCGTTTGGCATAGAGTATTCCGGGGTTGCGGATGCCTGCACGCGCTTTGTTTATCATGGTGCCCATGACGAGGTGATTACCGCGCGGTCCATGGACTGGAAAAGCGATGTCGGCACCAATCTCTGGCTGTTCCCCCGCGGCATGAAGCGTTCGGGCGCCGCCGGGCCGCATTCGGTCGAATGGGTTTCGAAATACGGCAGTGTGATTGCTTCGGGCTATGATGTATCCACCACCGATGGCATGAATGAGGCCGGGCTTGTGGCCAATGTGCTGTGGCTGGCTGAATCGTCTTACCCCCATTACGATGGCAAGACGCCCGGCCTGTCGCTCGCGGCATGGGCGCAATATGTGCTGGATAACTTTGCTACGGTGAGTGAAGCGGTCAAGGTTCTGGAAAAAGAACCATTTACCATTGTAACGGCTCAGGTTCCCGGCGAAAATCGTCTGGCAGCCTACATCTTTCGCTTTCTGATGCCTCGGGCGATAGTGCCATTATTGAATATATCGATGGCAAGCAGGTTATCCACCATAGCCCTGCCTATCAGGTCATGACCAATTCCCCGAGCTTCGACAAGCAACTGGCGCTGTATGAATACTGGAGCCAGATTGGTGGCACGGTTATGCTGCCGGGCACCAACCGGGCATCTGACCGCTTCGCACGCGCCGCGTTTTACGTGAATGCCATCCCCAAAAGCGAATCACCGGTAGAGGCTATCGCCAGTGTTTTCAGCGTGATCCGCAATGTGTCCGTGCCGTATGGCATCAGCACGCCCAATGAGCCCAATATTTCCTCCACACGCTGGCGCACGGTCGCAGACCAGAAGCGCATGCTCTATTTCTTTGAATCAGCGGTAACACCGAATGTTTTCTGGGTAGACCTGAAAGCGCTGGATTTTTCTGAAAAAACCGGACGGGTTAAAAAACTCGAACTCGGGCCGAACCAGACGCATGTCTATGCCGGTATGGCCAATGATCAGTTCAAGGACACTCAACCGTTTGCCTTTCTTGGCCTGTAAGCCGACCCGGGTATAGCTGCATTTCTTGAAAAAACAGTTCTGGTCGGGATGTTATGAGATATTTTGTTAATAAATATACGGAACAGTCGGCCAGTTTTAGCAGTCTATTGCCAAGCGAAAAGAACGGTAAGCTATGATTTCAGATGCCAGAACGCTGCCGGACGCCACGGTGCTTCAGGCTGACTTTTGTATAGTCGGTGCTGGTGCAGCGGGCATCAGTCTGGCGCTGGGTCTGTCGCAGTCTGGTTATAAGGTTCTTCTGCTGGAATCGGGAGGAGAAAAGGAAGAGGCCGCGACACAGGCCCTGTATGAAGGGCATGTGGTCAACCCAGCTTTGCACAGCCCCACCGAGAGTTATAGGCAAAGGCGTTTTGGCGGCACCACCACCATCTGGGGTGGGCGGTGTGTGCCGTATGATCCGCTGGATTTTGAAGCCAGATCCTATGTGCCCCATAGCGGCTGGCCGATAGGTTATGACGAAATTGCCCGGTATTACCCACAGGCGAACCGCTTGTGCGAGGCGGGTGTTTTTGATTATCGCAGCGAGACCGCTTTTACCCGGCCATTAAAGCCGATGATTCCCGGATTTGATCAGCGCCATTTTACAATGGATACAATGGAGCGGTTCAGTTGTCCGACTGATTTCCACATCCGCTACCATGACAAACTCTCCGCACCCAATATCCAGATCTTGCTGCATGCCAATCTGACCCGCATCGCTCTTTCACCAGATGGCAACAGGGTAACGGAACTGGAAGCCAAAACCCTGTCAGGCAATGGTTTCTCCGTCAGGGCCACCTGTTTTGTGCTGTGTGCGGGCGGGCTGGAAACGGTTCGCCTGCTGCTGGCCAACCGGGATGTGCATGCGCAGGGTATTGGTAACCAGCATGATGTCGTCGGACGATACTACATGTGCCACATCGCCGGGACGATGGGCGGTATCCATTTTTCCATTCCGCCCGCATCGGTCTGGAATGGGTATGATATTTCCGATGAGGGCATTTATTGCCGTAGGCGTCTTGCACTCAGGCCGGAGGTTCAGAAACGCGAACAGCTTGGCAGTTTCGTTGCCCGCTTGCACCATCCCCGTATTACCGACCCTAGCCACGGCAATGGTATTCTCTCGGCTCTTTATTGCGCAAAGCCGTTTATTTCTTACGAATATGCTAAAAGACTGTTTGAGGAAGACCCGGTAAGCTGGCGTGACTGGTGCCATCACCTTAAAAATGTTGCCCTTGGTGCGCCTGATATCATGGGTTTTGCCTGGCATATGCTGCGGGACAGAAAATTGGCCGCACGCAAGTTTCCATCCGTTGTCATAAAATCACGCACGGGCCTTTACAGTCTGGACTTCCATGCGGAGCAGACACCAGACCCCATGAGTCGGGTAGGGCTCGCGCATGACAGAGACCCGCTTGGCATGCAGAAGATAGAAATAGACTGGCGTTATGTCAGTCAGGATGTGCATACCGTCAAACGTTCTCTGGCACTGCTGCAGCAGGATATGGCAGATTCCGGTGTGGGGTCTTTCGATTATGACCCCCATAACGTGGAAAAGGAAATGACCCGTTATGGGGCCTATGGCGGACACCATATCGGCACGGTGAGAATGGGTCATTCACCCCGCACAAGTGTTACCAATTCTGACTGCCGCGTGCATGGGGTTGCCAATCTTTATCTGGCGGGTTCGGGTGTATTCCCCACATCCAGTCAGGCCAATCCCACACTGACCATTGTGGCCCTGTCGCTCCGTCTTGCCGATCATTTACAATCACTCGATTTTTCAGGAACCTAGAAATATGAAGCGCACTGTTCTTGTTCTGGGTGCCGGTGGGTATGTCGGCCGCAAGCTGATGGATGCCCTGTCCCGGTGTGAGGATATGCAGCCCATAGCATGCCTGCGCCGACAGTCTTCCACAATGGGGCATGCCAGTGTCTGTTTTGATGCGACTGACCCTGTTGAGTTAGAAAAACATATTTCAGGTATTGATGTTGTCGTAAACTGTATTGGGTCTGACCCGACGGTTATGAAGCATTCCGCGCAGGCGTTGTTGCAGGCGGCGCGCTCAAACGGGCCGCTGATTGTGCATTTCAGCTCCATGGCTGTCTATGGCAGTGCTTGCGGCCTGCTGGACGAAAATGCCCCGCTGCGTGGGGATATTGGAGCCTACGCCAATGCCAAGGTGGAAATAGAGCGCCTGATGGCGTCTTATCCGCGGCGTATAATCCTGCGGCCCGGCTGTATCTATGGGCCGGGTAGCCCAGCGTGGTCGAGCCGGATTGCACGCCTGCTGAAAGCGCGGCGGCTGGGTGACCTTGGTGCCGCTGGCGATGGCATTGCCAATCTTGTGCATGTGGATGATGTGGCTGCGGCTGTTATTGCCGGTATCCGCAGGCCTGAGTGTGCGGGGCAGGTGTTTAATCTGGCGATGAAAAATCCTCCTACGTGGAATGATTATTTCATCAGTTTTGCCAAGGCGCTGGGTGCGGTGCCAGTGCGGCGGATTGGTGAAAAAATGCTCAAAGCGGAAGGCAAGGTTTTTGCACCCGCTTTGAAAATACTTGAAATACTGGTGGGGAAACTCCCTGTTTCCCTTGATCTGCCGCCGTTTATGTCGCCGGGTCTGCTTTCCCTGTTCAGGCAGGATATTACCCTTGTTTCAGAAAAAGCCGAGCGTGAACTGGGGCTGGTATGGAAAGACCTTGAAACCGGTCTGCGCGATAGCGCTCTTTTTGAAGAAGAAAAGAAATAATCATGGCCTGTTCTGTGGGCGGTAACGTAGGGTTTCAACCAGAAGACTGAAGGCGGCGGAGGGTTCGCGTCGGCTGGTATAGTAAAGATGATAACCGGCAAACGGAGGGCACCAGTCCTCCAGCACGCGGACAAGCTGGCCGGTGGCCAGATAAGGCGCCATATGATCTTCCATCAGGAAAGCGATGCCAAACCCTGCGAGGGACGCCTGAATGATCATATCGGTATTATTGAACGTAAGCTGCCCTTCCACCCGGGCGCGGATTTCACGCCCATCTTTTTCCAGTTCCCACGCATAAAGCCCGCCAGTGGTTAGAAACCGCAGGTTTATGCACTGATGCTGGGCCAGATCGTCAGGTGTTAGGGGGGGCGGATTGCGCGCAAAATAGGCGGGGGACGCCACGGCAGCCATGCGCAGGTCCGGCCCGATCCGTACTGCTACCATATCCTTGGCAATGGCCTCGCCCAGCCTTACGCCCGCATCAAAGCGGTCGGATACGATATCGGTCAGGGTTGAATCGATACTGAGTTCGACATGCACATCCGGGTAATTGGGTAACAGGCGTTTGAGCGCGGGCCATAAAAGGGTGCGTGCCGCGTGATCAGATGTGGTGATACGGATTGTGCCTGCCGGTTTTTCACGCAGTACACTCAGGCTGGCAAGCTGGTCGTCAATGCTTTCGAGAGCGGGTCTGAGGGTATCAACCAGTTTCTGTCCTGCTTCGGTTACGGATACACTGCGGGTGGTGCGGGTTAGCAGCCGTACGCCTAGCCGGGCTTCCAGTCTGCGGATGGTATGGCTGAGAGAGGATTGCGATGTACCCAGCCGTGCGGCGGCGCGGGTGAAATTGCATTCTTCCGCGACTGCCAGAAAAGCGTTGAGGTCAACAAGGTCCTCGCGTCGCATTAATGAACTCCTGATATGGCTTTATGCCATTTATAGCATCTAATCGCTGTAATGCCGCATGCCTACATTTCTGCCAGAGCGGTTGGCATGGCTGCTGGCCGGTAAAATTCATGGAGAATGGTCATGCAAATCAGGCGAAGCGGCTCCTCTGCTTCAGTGCGGGGGGCGGAGGCATTGTTTACAGGCACGGTGCGGATAGATGCCCCGTTTGCGGGGAGTGGCGGGCTCAGTGCGGGCACCGTAACCTTTGAGCCGGGTGCGCGAACAGCCTGGCACACACATCCGCTAGGGCAAACACTGCTGGTTACGGCTGGTCTGGGTATGGTGCAGCGGGAAGGGGAGGAAATTCAACTGATCCGCCCCGGAGATGTGGTCTGGATCGAACCGGACGAAAAGCACTGGCACGGTGCCTCACGGGAATGTGCGATGACGCATATCGCCATTGCGGAAATGCACGAGGGGTCGGCTGTGACATGGCTTGAGCATGTGTCTGATGCCGATTATGCGCAGCAGGTGGCACCATGAAGCGCGCTCAGCCATAGGGCAGCAGGTTTTTGGCGATGTCGCTCCCGATTTTGCGGATTTGACAGATCGCGTTCTGTTTGATGAAATCTGGGAACGCCCCGGTCTGTCGCCTCGTGATAAAAGCATGATCACGGTTTCTGCGCTGGTGGCATTGTACCGGGTGAACGAACTGCCGCCACATCTTGAAAAAGCGCTCAGCAACGGCGTTTCTCTGGATGAACTCAAAGACCTGATTACGCATCTGGCATTTTATGCAGGCTGGCCTACGGCTTCAACGGCTCTGGGCGCGTTGCGGGCTGTCATGCAAAAGAGTGATGCTTCAAAGAAACAGCAAGGAATGGACAAATAATGCGTACCATTGGATTTGCCTGCACATCGACAGAGGCTGAACTCGAACCTTTCCAGTTTGAGCGGCGTGAGCCCCGGTCGAACGATGTGGTGATGGAAATTCTCTATTGTGGCGTGTGCCATTCCGATCTCCACTGGGCCAGAAATGATTGGGGCTGGACACTCTATCCTGCCATTCCCGGCCATGAAATCATTGGTCGTGTGATTGAAACGGGCCCGGATGTCACGCGCCACAAAGTGGGTGATTTCGTAGCCGTGGGCTGCATGGTGGATAGCTGCCAGCAGTGCGACCAGTGCCGCAAGGGCGAGGAGCAGCTCTGTCGCGAAGGCAATACCGGCACATATGGCGGCTTTGACCGGGTGACCAAGGATTACACGCTGGGCGGTTATGCCAAGCACCTTGTGTGCGTGAGGAGTTTGCCCTGAAGGTGCCTGCGGGGCTTGATATCAGCAAGGCAGCGCCCCTGCTCTGTGCGGGTATTACCACCTATTCGCCCCTGCGGACATGGAATGTCGGTCCCGGCAGCCGTGTGGGTGTTATCGGCCTTGGGGGGCTTGGGCATATGGCGGTCAAGCTGGCAGCCGCTATGGGGGCTAGCGTTACGGTGCTGAGCCGCAGCGATAGCAAGAAGCATGATGCGCTGGAACTGGGGGCTGATGGCCTGCTGGTTTCCACCGACCCGGATGCCATGGCAAAGTCCGCCAATGCGTTTGACCTGATTATTGATACCGTCCCGGTTGACCATGATATCAACCCTTACATGCCGTTGCTGGATGTGGATGGCACGCTGGTTATCGTAGGGCAGATCGGGCCGATTGCAGCCCCCACAACGGTACCGCTGCTGCTGGGCCGGCGCCGTATTGCGGGTTCTCCCATTGGTGGGCTGAAGCAGACACAGGAACTACTCGATTTCTGTGCGCGTAAGAACATTCTGCCGGACGTTGAAACAATCCGCATGGATGAAATCAATCACGCTTTTACCCGCATGGAAAAAGCGGATGTTCATTATCGCTTTGTCATTGATATGGCGACATTGCAGGCGGCCTAGGCCGTTTTTCTGCCCCGCAGCCCTGTCCATGATGGATAGGGCTGCGGGGTAGTCTCAGTTCTGCTCAGAAATCCTGCCGGGTGGGACGAAACTGGATTTCATTGATATCCACATCGTCTGGCTGGTTGATGGCAAAGGCAACGGCTCTGGCAAAGCTGTCTGCGGGGATGGCGTAGGTTTCGTAAAAATCCTCTATGGCTTTTGCCATGTTCGGGTCCGTGACGCTCTGCGGCAGTTCGGACTGCACGGCACCGGGGGAGAGAACGGTGGTGCGGATATTATACGGCTTGACCTCCTGCCGCAGGCTTCGGACAGCATCAGCACAGCCGCTTTTGTGGCGGCATAGACGGCACTGCCGGGGCGCACCTTATGTCCGGCAACGGATGAGACATTGATGATATGGCCTGCTTTCTGCCGTTTCATCGGCTCAAGGGCAGCAGAAATGCCGTAAAGAACGCCCTTGAGGTTGATGTCTATCATGCGGTTCCAGTCATCAATGCGCGCTTGTTCCAGTAGGGAATGGGGCATGATCCC
The DNA here is from genome assembly GCF_000613285.1 of Acetobacter papayae JCM 25143. Taxonomy (GTDB): domain Bacteria; phylum Pseudomonadota; class Alphaproteobacteria; order Acetobacterales; family Acetobacteraceae; genus Acetobacter; species Acetobacter papayae. The sequence continues at coordinate 51,263 of NZ_BAIN01000005.1, forward strand.
GGCATTGTTGATCATCACTCAATCCGGCCATGCTGCTGCACGGCGCTGTTGACAAGGTTCTGCACCTGCGCGGGGTCTGTCACATCGGTTTTGATGGCGGCAGAAGCGGGCAGGTTGATATCCCATGCCAGACTTTTCAGCCGCTCCAGCCTGCGGGCTCCCAGAACCAGCTTGGCCCCTCGTTCCGCCAGATAGCGGGCCGTGGCGGCCCCCAGTCCACTACTGGCGCCGGTAATGACAATGACTTTTCCTGTAATATTATCGTGCATGGTTCAACTGCTTTTATCGGCCGGTTGTGGCAAGAAATTCGGGCGGATAGCGTTCGCCCTCGATATCAATGGCCGCCAGCGCGTTACGGATTGTTGTTAGATCATCCTGCGTGAGCACAACCTCAGCAGCCCCAAGGTTTTCTACCAGACGGGCCGGCTTGGTGGTGCCGGGAATAGGGACAATCCACGGTTTTTGCGCCAGAAGCCATGCAAGGGCAATCTGTGCTGGTGTGGCCTGTTTTTCGTTGGCCATGCGGATCAGCAGATCAATCAGTGCCTGATTTTTTTCCATGGCCTCAGGTGTGAAGCGGGGCAGGAGCTTACGAAAATCGCCTTCACTTAGAGTGCTACCTTTGTTCATGGCTCCTGTCAGGAAGCCTTTACCCAATGGGCTATAGGGCACAAAGCCAATCCCCAGTTCCTCGCAGGCTTGCAGGATACCGTTGGTTTCCGGGCCGCGGGTCCAGAGCGAATATTCATTCTGTAAGGCGGTAACGGGCTGAACAGCATGGGCGCGGCGCACGGTTGCGGCACCGGGCTCCGACAGGCCGAAATGTCGCACCTTACCCTGTGCAATCAGGTCCTTGACCGTGCCTGCCACATCTTCAATCGGCACTGCGGGGTCAACCCGGTGCTGGTAAAACAGATCAATGACATCAACCCCAAGCCGCCTGAGCGATGCATCGCAGACAGCACGGATCTGCTCGGGCCGGCTGTTCATGCCTTGCATCCGGCCATCGACAATGTTCATGCCGAACTTGGTTGCGATAACAACATCTTTTCGGACAGGACGTAGTGCCTCGCCTACTATTTCCTCATTGGTGTAAGGGCCATAGACTTCAGCCGTATCGAAAAAGGTAACACCAAGATCAACCGCCTTGCGGATCAGGGCGATACTGTCCTGCCTGTCCAGCTCCTGACCGTAGCCGAAGTTGAGCCCCATGCAGCCAAAACCAATGGCTGACACTTCCAGCCCGTTATGGCCGAGTGTTCTTGTCTGCATTTCGAGTGATCCTTTCATGGCGCACCGGCAGGAAGATGCCGCAATCATGCACTTTAGGATCAGACCCTACTCATTGATAATGGGGTATAATGTGTATGACGTTATATTCTGCATTCATGAATGCGTGACTAATGACCTGATCCGTTCAAGGACAGAAAGGCCAGCGGCATGGAAGTTTTCGGTGCTGAATTTCGTGCGCACAAGCGCACGACCTGCACGCCCATAGTGTTCAAGTCTGCTGGGATACGTGAAAATCTCTTCCAAAATGGCGGCTAAGCTCTCTTCCACCGGTTGGCCGATAACAAAGCCCGTTTGGCCCCGGATAATGCTGTGAGCCAGTTCTCCAACGGGTGTGGCAATAACAGGCAGGCCGATGGCCATGGCCTCATGGGCGGCCAGACACATGCCTTCGTAAAGCGAGGGCTGGATATAGGCATCCAGCGTCAGAAGAAAGGCATCGGGGTCGTTCTGGTGTCCGGTGAGGGTTATGGTGCCGTTGAGCCCTAGCTGGTCGATCAGGTCTTGCAGGCTGGCGTGCAGTGGCCCATCGCCCGCAAGGGAGACCCGCAGGGAGCCGCGCCATTGTGGTGCGTTTTCGAAAAAACGGCCAATGGCTCTGATAAGCGCTGCATAGTTTTTCTGTTCATTCAGCCGGCCGAGGCTACCCAGATGCAGGGGGCTGTTTCCCTGCCAGTAGTGGGGGAGGGTCTGGGGTGTTGTGGCGCAGTAAAGCGGCCAGACCATGATTTTTTGTGCGGGAATAGCAAGGCTTTCGCGTAGGTAGCGCTGCACGGAGGGGGAGTCCGCAATCCACAGGTCGGTAAAACGGCTGAATAGCCTTGTATAGGGTTTGGCGTTGGCGTTGTTCATCCATGACACAACGGGCAGGCCACACAGGCGGCCTGTAATCTGGCCGACAAGACCCGCAACACTCAGCGATGTCCAGATGACATCGGGCCGTTCACGCCGGACCTGTTTTATAAAATTACGCAGATAGAAAAGCTTGTTCCTTTTCCTGTCTGCCAGCAGGGTAAAGGCAAATCCTTCATTGCGCAGGCGCAGGCCGCCAAGGCCATCACGCGGCTCACACGCACTTAGTTGCACATGGCTGCCTGACTGTTCGATCGTGCGTAAGATACGGGGCAGGGAGAACGCCCCTCCACCACCTTCCAGCGAGGTGACAAGATACTGTATGTTCATGTCCGCTCATGCCTCCGCCATGCGATTAAAGCAGGTGTGACAAGGCGTTGCAACGCGGGGGCACTGGCACCATGTTTCCTGTTCATGACAGAGAAAAGCGGCCTTTGGCAGGCCGCATGCATGCAAGGGGCAGGGAAAGCGCGATGGTGCAGCAAGGCAGGCCGGATGAACCGGAACGGGTAACAACCCTGTCCTATGTTCCTGTGCCGGGGCGTCGTGTGCCTGTTATTGCGCTGGTTGGTGCCGATGGTAGCGGCAAGACTACGCTGGGCCATGCCTTGTTGGACTGGATGGCTGCCCGCCAGCCCACGCGGCTGTGCCATCTGGGTAAGCAGACAGGCGGCTGGGGGCGGGCAATAGCGCGTATCCCGCTGGTCGGGCGCAGGTGGATAATACGATAGCGGGCAAGGCCGTGCAGAGCCGAAAGGACAGGGGGGCCGGACCTTTGGCCGCCCTGATTATTTTTGCCCTGTCCATGCGGCGTCTGTTCCGTTTTGCGCGTATGCGGCGGCTGCATGCGCGGGGATATGTTATCCTGACCGACCGCTACCCGCAGGCGGTGGTGCCCGGCCCGATGGATGGCCCCGGACTGGTTGCGCGGCAGCCGGGCCATGGTCTGGTCAAGCAGCTGACACGGCTTGAGCAGACGATTTATGACTGGATGGCCGGTTTTCGGCCTGATCTGGTGCTGCGGCTCAATGTCGATCTTGCGACGGCTCTGGCCCGCAAGCCTGATCACAGGCCCGAAACCCTGCGCCAGAAAGTGGCGGATGTGCCGAACCTATCTTTTAACGGAGCGCCTGTGGTTGATCTGGATGCGACCCTCCCCATGGAAACCGTTTTGGCAACTGCTCAGGCTCATATAGCTGCCGTGCTGGCGGCCTATCGGTAGGGGGCGTGCATCGGTGGGGTATAATTGACTTTCCCCTGCCACATTTCTACCAGCGTTCAGGCGCTGTCGCCCTTGGTTGGCTGAGGCGGCTTTTGTTGGCGGGTTCTGCTCATGTCTGTTCGGGTTCGGTTTTCACACGAGACACTTGATGCGTTAATGGCCGCTATTGAGGTCAATGATGTCGTGGACGAACACATCGGGCTGCCCGGACATATCCCAGACAGCTTTACCCAGACGCAGCTTGCCGAATGTCTGAACCTGTGCCGCCAGCTCTGGCTGGAAGGCCCACCCCGCACTGCCCTTGCGGGGCTGGCACACAGGCTTGTTTACAGGCGCGATCTGTCCCAGCCTGAACGGGTGGCGTTCAAGCATATTCGCGCCCGTTACAAGCATATGGGCTTTGCCTTTGGGCTTTATACCCCAGCCCATAAGCGGCCTTTGCTATACGAGGCGACCTCCACCCTTATGGGCGAGGCGCAGGATGCCTTTAAGAACGGTTACGCAGGGCGGGTTTTTGTAACCGGCATGGGGCTGCGCGTGCTGTCCACGCCGTTTTTTGATCGGATACGCAGCCACATGGTGCAGCAGGCGAGCGTGGATCAGGCAGTCACCATAAACCAGAATCTGCGTGCCGAAATAGCCCGTATTCCTGCCTGCCTTGAGGGGGTAGGGATAACGGCGGCCCGGTTTCATGGCCTGCGCAAGATCATAAGCCGTCATGTGGCATTTTTTGATACGCTGCGTATTCTCTACCCCGATGCGGATATAAACAGAACCGCGCGGTTTCTGAGTGCGATTAACGGGCTGATGGGCAGAAAACATGATGAGCTGGTAAAAGCTGCGCTGTCTGGCACATTGCTTTACAAGACTGATCTTTTTTCCATACCTGAGACAATCCGCGCCTTGCTCGAGCAACTGTGCCAACAGTCTCTTTCTTCTGATATAAGGCGGGCATAACAGGGTTTATGAGCAATCGTATTAAAACGCCCATTACGCGGATAGCCTGGAACGCCGCTGTCCTCCTGTTTGAAAAAGGGATCGCTGCGGCTGCCAGTTTTGTTTATATTCCCTACACGGTGCAGGCCGTGGGGATTGCGACATTCGGGCAGATATTGCTGGTTATTTCGTATATCGAAATCATTTCCGACCTTACCAGCCTCCTGTCATGGCAGACGGTGCTGCATTACGGGGCTGCCCCCTACCGGGAAGGGCGGCGGGCTGACCTGTATCATGTGCTGCGTTTTGGCATGCGGCTTGATTTTCTCAGCGGGGCTGTTGGGTACCTGATCGGTGAGGGGGGGCTGTGGTGTCTGTCCTCATGGCTGGGTTGGGCAGGGCCGCTTCATCCGGTCATGGATATCTGCCTGCTGTTTGTGTTTTTCGATAAAACAGGCTGGTGTGTGGGTACGGTCAGGCTGCTGAACAAGTTCACCTATTTGACATTTGGGAATGGGCTTACCGCAACCTTTCGTATTCTGGCCAGCATGGCAGGCTATTATGCCCATATGGGCATGACGTATTTTCTGTATGTCTGGTTGCTGTCATCGGTTGTGCTGTTTTTTTCCGACATGGCTGCGACATTCTACGCCCTGCGCAAATATGAGCCCTCTCGCTTCGGGTGGAGGCAGATCCTGCATACGCCAGCCTTTTTGCAGGGGGCGTGGACATTCACCATCATGGCCAGTCTGAACAAGATTTTGCTGGCTGCCACAAAAAAACTACCGATTTTGCTGATTGGCGGCAGTCTGGGGCCAACCGAGGCGGCCATTTACAAGGTGTCGGATCAGGTGTCCAACGGCCTTGTCCGGCCTATGCGCACGTTCATGCCTGCACTCTACCCCGAATTCGTGCATCTGCGGGAGGAGGGGCGGATGGATGATATGCACAGGGTTATCAGAAAGCTTTTTCTGTCGGCCATGCTGTTTGCCTGCATAGCCCTGCTGGTTGTGACCCTGTTCGGGGATCAGGTTCTGCATCTTTTGCTAGGTATCCACGGAGAGAGCGGCTACCTGCTGCCGGTTCTGGTCTGTGGGGCGTTGCTGACCATTCTGGGCCTGCCGCTTGAGCCGTTTATCGTCGTTACCGGGCGCTTGACGGCATTGTTCCGGTTTCAGGTTCTGAACGTGCTGGCCAATTTGCCCGTGCTGTTTGTTATGGTGCATTTCTGGGGCACCATGGGGGCGGCCTATAGCCTTGTGCTGTTCTCAGGAACGCTTTTGGCGTTCTATGCCGTTTACGCACGCGCGGCGTTTGTAAAAGAGACAGGTGGGCGCAACGGGCCGTAAAGCCCGAGCTTAGTCCGTGCCGAACAGATCGCGGGTAAACACCTTATCCGCGACATCGCCTAAATCCGGTGTGATACGGTTGGCAATAATCACATCCGAACGGGCTTTGAACGTAGCCGGGTCGCGTATGACCTGAGAGCCGAAGAAAAGATCTTCCGTCATGGTGGGTTCGTAAACGACGACCTCAATGCCCTTGGCCTTGAGGCGTTTCATAATACCCTGAATCGAGCTTTGCCGGAAATTGTCGGAAGACGCCTTCATGACCAGGCGGTAAATGCCCACCACGCTGGGGTTCATGGCAAGGATATGGTCTGCCAGAAAATCTTTGCGGGTTCTGTTGGCGTCCACAATCGCGCTGATCAGATTTTGTGGCACCTGCGTATAATTGGCCAGAAGCTGCTTGGTGTCCTTGGGCAGGCAGTAGCCGCCATAACCGAAAGACGGGTTGTTGTAATGCTGGCCAATCCGGGGGTCGAGGCACACGCCTTCAATGATCTGGCGTGCATTCATGCCGCGTGCGAGCGCGTAGCTGTCGAGTTCGTTAAAGAAGGCAACCCGCATGGCCAGATAGGTGTTGGCAAACAGCTTGATGGCCTCGCTTCCGCCGGTTCGGTAAACAGTTCAGGAATATCGCTTTTGGCCGCCCCTTCGGCCATTAGCCGCGCGAATTGCCGGGCGCGTTCGGTGGTGTCTCCCACGATAATGCGTGAGGGATAAAGATTATCGTGCAGGGCGCGGCCTTCGCGCAGGAACTCGGGGGAGAAAATGATCCGGTTGGTTGCATGCGCCTCGCGCTGCTGATCCACAAACCCTACAGGAATGGTGGATTTGATCACCAGTGTCGCCACAGGGTTAATGTCCAGAACCTGCCGGATCACGTCCTGCACGGAGGATGTGTCGAAAGAATTGGTATGGGGGTCATAATTCGTGGGGGTGGCGATAATGACCAGCTCTGCATTTTCGCACGCGGCATTCAGGTCTGACGTGGCCTGTAGGGAAAGCGGCTTGTCGCGCAGGAACTCGGTAATTCTGTCGTCAATAATGGGGGATTCCCGCCGGTTGACGCTCGCCACACGCTCGCGGTCAATATCCACCGCTGTAACGGTATGGTGCTGTGCAAGCAAAATGGCATTTGAAAGGCCGACATAACCAAGCCCGACGACGGCAATCTGCATTGTCTTTCCCATTTCACGTATCCGAAAGACTCTCTCGCCGGGACTGATCGTTCAGACATACCCGGCAAAAGCCGGACCATACGCTCCGGGCTTTGGGTAACAGAATTCGGGCATACAGGAGCGTAAGGCATCCGTCCACGCGGTTTTAACCGCCAGACGGCCCATCAGCGATGGGGTTGCCTTGCCAGACGGGTTAGGCGTTGTCTGTATCGGGATGATGGTGATGGGTGTGAGCAGTATGCTGCACGCTACTGGTGGCGTTGGCAGCGGCAGAGCTGGACTGCGCATTCTGGGCAGAACTGTTGCTGCTGTCATCGGCGGTGGAGCCCAGCGTGGTGGTGGTGCTGGCCGCCAGATTCTGGTTGTCGGAATTGCTCTGGGTGCTGCTGTCCGAGCCCGAGTTATCGTGCTGGAGCATTTCCTGATACGTGTAATTGGCCGTTGCCGTGCGGAACTGCAGGCCGATGCTGTCCAGCCGTGAAGAATACATGTTCACGTTGCTGTCCACCCCGTTGGCGGAGGGGGAGTTGACCAGCAGATATTTCAGATGCTCCACCGCGCCGTAAGCCGCGACTTTCTGGGCATAAGGGTAGAGGCATTATTGATAACGGCAGAGGCCGCATCCAGCATGGCGCTCAGGTTATTGATGCTGCTGTCGGTATAGGTGCTGCCTGCGCTGTTGCTGAGCGCATGCTGGGCGGCGGCGCTCAGGGCGATGGAATCTGCTTCCACCTCAGCCTTTTTGTCAGAGCTGGATGAGGCGGCGTCATGGGCGCTGGCAGCGCTGTTGCCGGGAGAATCCGGGCTGATATCAGTTTTCTGCCAGGCAACTGGTGTGGACTGCTGGGCGGATGACGTGGCCGACATTTTTAATGACTCCAGTTCCCGGAACGGACAATGCTTTATTCCGCGCCACAACCGGTTAAAAGATCGTTAAATAAGATATGGAAAAAAGGACAGAAATGAACACACTCTATTGTAATGGAGCAATGCCTCGGGGCAATAGAGAGCCCCTGCACAGGAACCGGTATGCGTAATTGCTGTTCCGGTTCCTGTTTTTACAGAGTTTACGCCCTGAACGGGCTCCGCTTTCTTTTCGTTACCCTCAGACAGGCTGGAAAGAGAGCGGGTGTCCTGATCAGAAGCCGATCATGGCATCGCCACCAAAGGTGAACATGCCGTTGTTGCGACCGCCGTTGAACGGGTGGGTGTTGTTGAGCGAACGGTCAAAGCGGATTTCAGGCCGCAGGGCAAATACGCGCACGCCCTTGCCCAGGTCCGGGTGGTAGTTGAAGCCCAGCGTCAGTTCACCATAGGTGGTGCCGTGTCCGCCGGGGCCGGGGTAAAGGTTGGACGCGCCATGGCCGGAAATGGCGTTCATGTAGGAGTTGTTGCCCATAAAGGTGGCAACCATGGCGTTGTTGTTATCGCGGTAGATTTCGCCACGATAATTGAAGGTCACGCTGGGGCTGACAACATAGCTCAGGAAGGTCACAACACTGAATGCATCAGCCGCCTTGAAGGGGCCGTTAACCGTGTCGTGGGTCTTGAGGCCCTGATCATGCAGGAAGTTGAACTCTGCCGTAACGCTCAGGCGGTCGTTGACCTGCAGGGTAGCGTTGATGTCGTTCCAGAAGCGTTCAGCCTGATTGGCAACATAAGGCCCATGAGGATGCTGTTGTTTTCGGGGCCAACGCGGCTCAGTTCAACAATCTTCAGCTTGCCGCCCAGCAGATTGTTGAGGTTGATGCCAAAATACCCGGCAGGGCGGGAGTTGTTGTCAGCCGTGCCGAACGTTACCTGATTGCCGGTGTCGATCCCGAAGGTGACATCAACAGTCTTGTTCACATGCCAGTTGAACATGGCCCCGACATGTTCGAAGGGTACGGAGTATTCTGAAGTATAGGCCAGAGTATAGAAGGGGCGGCCTGTGGGGTCCATGACTTCCACACCCATGGGGGCCTGCAGGATACCAACCTGCATATCCAGCCCGCCATCCGTGGCCCACGGCAGATGTACATCCACATGCGCCTGTGCGGGAATAAGCTGATAACGGCTGCTCCATTCCTGATCGCTAATGCCGACCAGATGGTAGTAGCGCGCATCAGAACCATAAATGCCCTGCAGAGTGAAGCCGATCTGATATTCCCCAGCATCGCCGGTATTGGCTTTCTGCATGGTCAGCACAACCTGGTTAAGCTGTGCCTGATTGGCGTGGTCGGCAAAGAAGTTGCCGTAGTTATAGCCGTCGGTGGGGCGGGCCGGGTTGGCCATAATACCACCGTCAATCAGTCCGGTCAGGGTGATGTCGGACAGCCAGTTTGAAAAGCCCTTGCTCTTGGTTGCTGATGTCGCGAACGGGTGCCATTCGGCATGGGCCGGTGTTGCGGCCTGAGATGCGACGAAGGATGCGAGGGTAAGCGCGGAAAAACCGGCCAGTTTTCTGCGGGTAAGGGCCATACGGTCAGTATCCTTTTATAATTACTTATTGAATGTCTGTTTAATTACGCTCGGTAATGTAATTATCGGTAATATGCCTTGTTACGAAGTGCAATTAAATGAACGCTGGAGGCGGGCGTTTTTCGGGCTGTCTGCCTGTCTTCTGTTTTATGTGAAATGAACAAAAAAATTAAAATAATGAAGATATATAAAGGGAAAACAGTTTTTCATTCGTTTTCGTTCCTGCGTCAGAACATGTGGTAAATGCGACAATCATGAGACACGGGGGCCGGAATTGTGTTGAAAAAGAAAAAAATGACCAACTATTGCATGTAAGTAACAGTTGGTTCTTGTGCCTTTCGATCGCGGCGGGTTTGATGCCTGTGAAAGGTAGGCAGGAGGCGGGTTCATTTTAACTCTTGCAACGAAAGGCGCTTGCCCCCATCTTGATCACTGGTGCCACTGTTAAAGTGGTGATGACGTTCTCAGGGCAGGGTGTAATTCCCTACCGGCGGTAAGCAGCCTGACAGGTTGTAAGCCCGCGAGCGCCCGCTCAGGCGGGGTCAGCAGATCCGGTGTAATTCCGGGGCCGACGGTGACAGTCCGGATGAAAGAGAACGCGAGGGATATCTCCCGCCCTATCCGCGTCTTGCGCGGGGAGGATGGGGGCGTGTCTTTTCGTCAGGCCCTGAGTCCGTCCGGTGTATGGGATGGATGAGAGAATTCAGGGTGAACAGCACTCAACACTCCTGGGCGTATGAAATGCCAGCGGCAATAGGCGCGGCGTTCGATCTCGCCGTGTCGGAAGCATGGCGCTTCATGGGGCGTACGGCTCCCAACCCTGCGGTGGGTTGTGTGCTGCTTGATGCCAACGGCACGGTGCTGGTCATTGCTGCACACCACCGGGCCGGGGCGGCCCATGCCGAGCGTCTGGCGGTTGAGCAGGCCCGGCAGCTTGGTGTGGCAGAGCGGATTCATACGGCTGTTGTGACGCTTGAGCCTGTAACCATACCGGGCGCACGCCCCCCTGCACCGAAGCCTTGCTTTCAACGCCCGTGCGGACTGTCTGGATCGGCTGTGCGGACCCCAACCCTCATGTGCAGGGCGGTGGGGCGGCTTTTCTGGCTGAGCGTGGGCTTGAGGTCCGCTGGCTGGCGCAAAGCGCGAATGCTCAGGCCACGCTGAACCGTTGCCGCGCCTTGCTGGCGCCGTTTGCCAGCAAGGCTGTGCGCGGACGTCCGTGGATTACCGTCAAACAGGCGCTGGACAGCACCGGCTCCATGGTGCCCCCGACGGGGCGCACAACCTTTACCACCCCCGAATCGCTCCATTTTGCCCATGCCCTGCGGCGCGTGACCGATGGCGTGATAACCGCCACGGGCACGGCGCGGGCGGACAGGCCCGATCTGACCGTCCGCCATGTGGAAGATCACCCCGAACGTCGCCGTATGCTGGTGATATGCGGTCAGCAGGCAAACGTGCCCGCAGACTGGCTTGCCAGCCGGGAGCGGGTGTTTGATGTGCATTTCTGCCCTGACTGCGCGGCCCTGCCTGATCTGCTCACCCGAACCGAGGCCCTGTGGCTTCTGGTAGAGGCAGGCCCGACCCTGCTGGCAGCTCTGCACCGCCATGCACTGTGGGATGACTGGCTGACCATTCGCCAGGACGCGCAGGGGCAGGACCATTTTTCTGTTTCAACCCGGCAGGATGTCACACCGCTTTCGCTTTTCGCGGAGTGGGCGCGCTGCACGCAGGAGGCTGCATGTTCTCTGGTATAATTGAATCGCTCGGGCGTGTTGTCGGGCTAGATCATCAGCCTCATTCACTGGTGCTGGATATCGAAAGCGACCTGACCAATGTGGCTGAGGGTGAAAGCATTGCCCTCAACGGTGTCTGCCTGACAGCACTAGCCGCTGTTGAAGCCGGACCTGTGCGGTTTTTTGTCAGTGCGGAAACGCTCGGCTGTACCACGCTGGGCGCGCTGGCACTGGGCTGCCGGGTTAATCTGGAGCGTGCGGTTACGCCGTCCACCCGGCTTTCAGGGCATATTGTGCAGGGTCATGTGGATGCGATGGCCCGCTACAAGGGGCATACCACCGAGGGCGAAGGGCGTCGGGTCGTGTTTGAAGTGCCTGCTAGCCTGCGCCGCTACATGGTGGAAAAAGGCTCCGTCGCGCTGGATGGTATCAGCCTTACCCTCAACACTCTGGGGGAAGAACAGGACGGCGTGTTCGAAATCGGGCTGATGATTATCCCTCATACCTGGACGCACACCACACTCGGCACCCTGTCTAACGGAGAGAGTGTGAATGTCGAAGTGGACGTGATCGCAAAATATGTGGAGGCACAATGCCGGACCAAATGACAGCCCGACCGGGCGAACGGGCCCCACACTCTGCCGGGGGGGCGCCTTCCGTAGCGTTACTGCGCGCGCTGGATGCGGTGCGTAACGGGCGCATGGTTATCATGGTTGATGATGAGGACCGTGAGAACGAAGGCGATCTGGTTATGGCCGCGGAGTTCATGACACCTGCGGCCATGAACTTCATGATCACGCATGCGCGTGGTCTGGTCTGCCTGCGCTGGTGCCTGAGCAGGTGGAGCGGCTGGGCCTGTCCATGATGGTTCGGCAGGATGACAATACAGCCCGCCACGGTACGGCCTTTACGGTGTCCATCGAGGCGCGTGAGGGCGTTAGCACCGGTATTTCCGCAGCCGACCGCTCCCATACGGTGCGGGTTGCGGCATCGGATACGGTTTGCGCGCAGGATATCGCAACGCCGGGACATATTTTCCCGCTGCGTGCGGCTCCGGGCGGGGTGCTGGAGCGTATTGGCCATACCGAAGGCTCGATTGACCTGCTGCGCCTTGCCGGGCTGAAGCCCGCGTCCGTGATCTGCGAAATCCTGAACGAGGATGGCACCATGGCGCGCCGTCCTCAGCTTGAGGTTTTCGGCCGCCTGCATGACATGCCCATTATTTCCATTGCCGAACTGGCGGAGTGGATTGGTGCGCATGGCTGGCGCCGGTTACCGGGGCAGATGTTCCCGCTGCTGATGCTGTGGCCGGTGTGGTGGAGCCCGCCTTGCCCGACCTCGCGCATGCGGCCCTGCCCAGCGTCTATGGTGGTGATGATCTGCTGATCCATGCTTTCCGCGATAAAAATGGCATGGAGCACGTGGCGCTGGTCAAAGGCGATGTAACCTCTGGCGAGGTGCCTCTGGTGCGCCTGCATTCCGAATGCGTGACGGGCGATGCCTTTGGCTCGCTCCGGTGCGATTGCGGGGCCCAGCTTCAGGCAGCCCTGCGCGCTATCGGCGAGGCTTCGTGTGGGGTTCTGGTTTATGTGCGCGGGCATGAAGGGCGGGGCATTGGCCTTGTCAATAAAATCCGGGCCTATGAATTGCAGGATGCGGGGCTGGATACGGTGGATGCCAATCATCGCCTTGGCTTTGCGGCGGATGCGCGAGACTGGCATGCGGCTTCGGGTATCCTGCGCAGTCTGGGTATTGGCGAGCTGAACCTGTTGACCAATAATCCCGCCAAGGTGCGTGCGCTGGAAGCGCGGGGTTTTGTCGTGCGCGAGAGAATCGGGCTCGAAATTGCCCCCAATGCGTTCAATCAGGCTTATCTGCGTGCCAAACGGCAGCGTATGGGCCATCATCTGGGTAGTTTTGCCGCGACATCGGTCGAGCAGGATACGCTGGTCTGAGTTTTTTTATTCTAAGGATACGTTATTACAATGGGCACCCGTTCTCCTGTTACCCTGCCGGATCTGGCCGCTCTTTCTCCGGCTCCGCGTCTTGCGCTGATTGTCAGCCGTTTTAACGAAACCGTTACGGGCGGCCTGCGCGATGGTGCCGTGGCCTGGCTGGCGGAACATAATATTGCCATTGCGGACGAAGATATTCTGGCGGCACCCGGTGCGTTTGAAATGCCGCTGCTGGCGCAGGCACTGGCCAAAAGCGGACGTTATGAAGGCGTTATCTGCCTTGGCTGTGTGGTCAAGGGCGATACGGCGCATTTTGAGTTCATCAGCCTTGGTACCACGGTGGGTATCATGCAGGCATCTTTGGCAACGGAAGTGCCCATCGCATTCGGGGTGCTGACAACCTATACGGAAGAACAGGCTCAAGTCCGTTCGTCCGATGATGTGCATAACAAGGGTCGTGAAGCCGCTGCGGCCTGCGTGGAGTCTCTGGCCCTGCTGCGCAGCATTCGCGCAGGCTAGTGTCTCCCGCCCAGCCATGAGTGACTGAAATGCGGCAAGGGAGCAGGGAACAGACATGAAGCGGGTAACATGTGCCGCTGGCGTGATCGGGCTGGCTCTTACCGTGTGGATGCTGGTTCAGTTTGGCGCGCATGCCATACTGACGCTGGTGGTCAGTTGTGGCTGGGGCATTGTTGCCGTTATTGTCTTTCATGCGGTGCAGGTGTGTCTGTCCGCGCAGGCATGGCGCATCCTCTGCGGGGGGATGTCAGGCCCAGCCCTGCACCTGAAGGACTTTTTCCTGCTTCGCTGCGTGCGTGAAGGCATCAATAACCTCCTGCCTGTTGCTCAGGTGGGGGGAGAGGTTATGTCCAGCAGGCTGCTCGCCCGGCGCGATATTGGCGGCCGGCGGGCCGCGGCTTCCACCATCTGTGATCTGACACTGGAACTGCTCAGTCAGGTTCTGTTCACCTGTGCGGGCCTGACCCTGCTTCTATTTCTGGTGCACCGCTCCAGTGTGACGGATCACCTTGTGGAAAGTGCCGTGGTTCTGCTGGTCATTGGTGTGGGTGTGTTTGCCAGCCAGTGGCTGGGGGCTGTCGCACTGATCGAAAAGCTGCTGGTGCGTATTGCCTCGCATCTGGGCTGGACCGGGGTGGATGGTATTCGCGGCCTGCATGAAGAAGTCATGTCCCTTTACAAGAGCGGACATAACGCCTTCCTTGGCATTATCTTTCAGCTTGTGGCGTGGGTTCTGGGCACGTTAGAGGTCTGGCTTATCCTGCACTTTATGGGGCATGGCTGCACGCTGGCGCAGGCCTTTGTTATCGAAGGCGTAGGGCAGGCGGCCAAATCGGCCGGGTTTGCCGTGCCGGGCGGGCTTGGTGTTTCCGAAGGGGGCTATATCGTGGTGGGCAGTCTGTTTGGCATTGCCCCGCCGGTGGCCATAGCCCTGTCCTTGATCAAGCGTTTGCGCGAGATCGCATGGGGGCTGCCGTCTCTCGTGCTGTGGCAATGGCTGGAGCACGCATGGGCGGCCCGGCCCACCCGGCCGGGTGGCTCCTCTCTCTTCCGTTCAGGCTCATAGAGCGTGCGGGTGCATATCCTCTCTTGCGTCAGGCGAGGGGGTTGGGCAAACCAGAGCGGTTTCCGGTGTCAGCCCCGACAGCCTGAAGTCAAGATCTAGAACAGGGTTCCGTCGCTCATCATGCTGTTCGCATTCATAGGCCGTTTCATTACATTGTGTGCCCGCCATGCCTGGGCGGTTGTGGCGCTGTTTCTTGTGCTTTCGGGTGCGAGTGTTTACGCGGGCATGACCAGTCTGGGTGTTACGACCGACACCAGCAAAATGCTCTCGCCACGGCTGGAGTGGAAGCAGCGTTCAGATGAAATGGGGCGTCTGTTCCCCCAGAAGGAAAACCTTCTGGTTGCGGTCATTGAGCTGACCTGCCTGAGGAAGGTGCTGAGACAGCCCGCGTTCTGGCGGAAAAACTCTCTGCCGATCACAAGCATTTCGCCTTTGCCCGCAGGCCAGACGCCGATCCTTATCTGATGCGTAACGGTTTGATGTTCCTTGATGTCAAACCCCTGACCTCCATTCTGGACGATACCATCGCGGCACAGCCGTTTCTTGCTGCACTGGCGCAGGACCTTCGGCCCGGGGGCTTTTTGGCGCGCTCTCCCTGATTGCGGAAGGCATCAAGCAAGGGCAGGCGAATCTGACCGGGTTTCAGGCACCGTTGAGCGGCTTTGCCAATACGTTGGAGCAGGCTGCCGTCGGAAAGGCCGATCCTCTGTCATGGCAGCGGCTGCTGGGCGGCCAGTTGACCGACCTAGAAGGGCGCTACCAGTTTGTTGTGACCAAGCCTAATCTGGATTTCGGCTCTTTCCAGCCCGGTGGCGAGGCGAGTGATGCCATGCGTGCGGCTATCAACTCTCTCGAATTTGTCCGCAATGGCCATGCCCGTGTGAAGATGACGGGCGATGTCCAGCTTAATGACGAAGAATTCGCCACCGTGGCGGAAGGTATGGTGGCCGGTCTGGTTGGCTCCCTTGCCCTTGTAACCCTGTGGCTGACGCTTGCGGTGCGGTCGTGGCGGGTTGTGGTGCCTATCGTTATCACGCTGGTGGTGGGGCTGCTGCTGACAACGGGTTTTGCTGCTGTGGCGGTGGGTACGCTCAATCTGATTTCCGTGGCGTTTGCCATTCTGTTCGTCGGGATCGCGGTTGATTTCGCCATTCAGTTCTCAGTCCGCTTTCGGGCACAGAATCCGTCTGAACCCGGTGTGCAGGGCATGTTCGAAGCCCTGCGGATGACGGGAGAGGAAACCGGGCATCAGATTCTGGTGGCGGCTCTCGCCACTTCCGCCGGTTTTCTGGCTTTTACCCCCACAGCTTTCCTTGGCGTGGCGCAGCTTGGCCTGATTGCCGGGGTAGGGATGATGGTGGCGTTCGTGTGCACCACCACCCTGCTGCCCGCTTTGCTCAGAATTTGTCGTCCGCCGCTGAACTGCCCCAGCATGGGGTATACGTTCATGCGCCCGGTTGATCAGGCTATCCGCCGGTTCCGCAAGGTTCTGCTGGCCGTTTTCGCGGTTGTGGCGGTTGTCGGGCTGGCTCTGGTGCCGCGTCTGCAGTTTGATGGCGATCCGCTTCATACCAAAAATCCCAATTCCGAAGGGATGCGGGCACTGCGGCTGCTGATAGACAACCCACAGACCTCTCCCTACAGCGCGGAACTGCTCACCACGTCGCTGGACGATGCCCACAAACAGGCGGACAGGCTGGCGGAACTGCCTCAGGTCCATGACGCCATGTGGCTGGGTTCGTTTGTTCCAACGGATCAGGATCAGAAACTCCCCCTGATTCAGGATGCCGCCTCCATGCTGCTGCCCACCCTTATGGTGGAACAGACAAAACCCGCACCGGATGCTGAGCCTTGCGGGCTTCGGCTGCGGAAACGGCCAAGGCGCTGGCGGGTGTGCTGGATAGTCTGCCTGCACAGGATCCCTTGCGACGTATCCAGTCCGCGCTGCTCAAGCTCTCACAGGCACCCGATGCCGCTGTTCTGGCGGCCAATCAGGCGCTTGTGCGCTTTCTGCCAGCCGAACTGGACCAGCTACGGACCATGTTGCAGGCTACCCCGGTCAAAATCAGCGATATTCCCCACGATATTGCTGATGATTATCTGCTGCCGGATGGGCGAGCACTGGTTGAGGTGCATCCCAAGGGCCTCATGACCAGTTCTGGCGCATTGCACCAGTTCGTTTCCGCCGTGCAGAGGCTGGAGCCCGACATTGCCGGGCCTGCTGTGGATATTGTCGAGAGCGCTAACTCCATTGTGCGCGCTTTCGAGCAGGCTGCAGTTGCCGCCGTGGTCATGATTGCCGTTATTCTGCTGCTGGCCCTGCGCCGGGTAAAGGATATGGGGCTTGTGCTCGCACCGCTGATGCTCTCTGCGCTGATGACGGTCGTGCTGGTGGTGCTGCTGCCTGAAACGCTGAATTTTGCCAATATCATCGCACTTCCCCTGCTGCTGGGGGTGGGCGTGTCGTTCAATATCTACTTTGTCATGAACTGGCGCGATGGCGTGCATTTCCCGCTGGCGTCTCCCACGGCGCGGGCCGTGCTGTTCTCCGCCCTGACAACAGGCACGGCGTTTGGGTCTCTGGCCATGTCGCATCATCCCGGCACGGCCAGCATGGGGCGTCTGCTGCTGCTCTCGCTGGGCTGCACGCTTGTCTCTACCCTTGTGTTCGTTCCTGCTCTGCTGCCCAAGAGAAAGAGCGACGAGTTCTGAAATCAGGGAGATGACCCATGCGCCTGCTGGCTGTTCTGGATCGCGTTGATACCGCACCCTTTACGCTGGAGGCGCTGGCAGGGCTGTTGAACCGGCTTGGTCCGGCACAGAGCAGCATCCTGCATGTGGCGCCATCGCGCGACCCTGATTACCTTTCTCCCGATGAGGGTATGCCTGATGCGGCCGAGCGTGCCCGCTTTGAGCACACTGTATCCTCACAAACCGATACCCTGCGTCAGATCGCTCAGGAATGGACGCAGGCCGTTATCCCGCACCGCGATACCGCATGGACAGAACGGGTAGGGGATACGCGCACCCTTGTTGCGCGTGAAGCTGCCGGGGCGGATATAACCGTGCTGAGCAGGCCCTGCCCACAGGATAATGCAGCCGTAGCGGAAGCCTTTGCCGGAGCGCTGTATGACGCCGGGGTGGCGGTTCTGATCGCGCCTTTGGAGCATTATGCCACGCTTGGCCTGCGTCCTGTCGTGGCGTGGCATCCATCGCACACGCTCGATCTGGCACTACAGGCAGCGCGCCCTATCCTTGAGCGGGCCAGTCATGTGACATTTGTGATCGGTGAAAACGCGCCTATGGAAGTGCCGGACCCGCCACTGGGCGCGGAGCTTGCCAGGCAGGGGGTGGCTGTTCATATGGACCGTTTCCTTCTGGATACGGGAGACATAGGCGAGCAGGTGCGCCAGCATGCCCTGTCTGCAGGCGGGGATCTGCTGGTCATGGGGGCCTATACACGGCCTCATTTCATTGAGTGGCTGTTTGGTGGGCCTACACAGGATATTCTGGCGCATGGCACCCTGCCGATCCTGACCCGCCATGCGCCGCTTGTCCGATTATAAGGCTCTGGCAGGGAGAGGAAACGACAATGGCGACACGGCTTGCAACAACCGTCCTGATCGGGCTGGGCGGCGCATTCGGCACGCTGCTGCGCTACTGGGGGGGGCTTGCGGCCCTGCGCTGGAGCCAGTGGCTGCCATGGGGCACAATCCTGATCAATGTCAGCGGTTCTTTCGCCATTGCGTTTTTTGGCGCGTTAACTGCCGCTAGCGGGCGTTTCCCAGCGTCCGAAACCACGCGTCTGGTGTTCATGGTGGGGATTTGCGGTGGCTTTACCACGTTTTCGTCATTCAGCCTCCAGACCCTTGATCTGCTGCGGCAGGGAGCCGCACTGCGCGCATTGCTGAATATCGGGCTTTCGCTGGCCCTGTGCATGGCCAGTGTGACGGCGGGCTATCTGGCGGCGCAGGCGCTCAACGCGGCGGCCCAGCCTGCTCCGGCGCAGGAAGAACGCTCTGCCCGCTAGGGACACGCTACCCGTTCAGTTCAGCAGGTTCGATCCCGTAGCCTGAACAGCCCTATCGCGCCAACGAGCATGGAGATGCAGGGTGAAACAATGCCGAATACGGCATGTTTGACCGATAGGGAATGCAGCATCAGATTAAGCGCGATAAACGCGATCACCGCGAGTACCGCCCATGCGGGTCTGCGTATGGAGGCCTGACGCGAAAACTGCCCGCGCAGGGTGGCATTGAGCGCGATAACGGCAAGAGCCAGCGCAGTCAGGGGCTCTCCCAGACGCTTCCACCCTTCGGCGATCATTCGACCACGTTCCTGAGCCGATACATCCGATGGCGGGTGGAGCAGCGTGGAAAGAGGCTGCTCTTCGGGTCCGGGGCCTTCGGAATGCTGGCTTTCGGAGGAGAGGGACAGGACCTCCTGCGTGAAATACACCATGCCCAGATGGCCCGTATGCGGGTCGATTTCCTGCCGGGAGCCATCGAGCATGACCAGTAGGGGCATGTGGTCTTTCATGATCATGACGCCGTGGCGGGCCAGTACGGTGGAACTGTGGCCCGGCTGCCGTTCATCGTTGATCAGCAGCCCGTGCAGTTCTCCATTGCTATCCTTCTGGCGTACGTAAACCGTAAGGCCGGGCATGATATTGAAAAACACGCCATCTTGCAGAAGCAGCACGGCCCCCTGACTACGGAGCGACTGCTGGAGATGATGGATATGGCGGGCACTGTATGGGACGATGACCAGTGTCAGCAGATAGCTGAGCAGAATGCATGCACCCGTTATGAATGTGGCGGGGCGGCTGAGTTGGGGGGGGGAACGGCCAGATGCCAGCATGACCGTTAGTTCACGGTCAGCCATGGCGCGGCTGTATGTAACAAGAATGGCGATAAAAACAGCCACGGGCAGAATGATCTCGACCAGTCCGGGCAGGATCAGCAGGATCATCCAGAGAAATGAGAGGAATGACACCCCCTGACGGGAGAGCAGGGGCAACAGGTGCAGCACCTGCATGAGCCAGACCAGCGGTGTCAGCACCGCAATGGTGCCCACAACGCCCAGCACGATCTGGCGCGCCAGATAGCGGTCAACAATGCCGGAGATTGGTAGCACTAGGGCACCATGGAAGGAGTGATGATGAACGTGAAGTGATTCATGCGACCTTCATAATGGCCGAACTGATGGACTGCGGCCAAGGGAATACATGTTGCCCGGGATAGGGTGTGGTGGTCGCTGTGCCGTTTGGCAACAGGCATCTTACCAGCCGTTTTTGGCCTAATCGTGACAGGCCCGGTTGTTGTATTGTGCTGCTTATGCCTGAAAAGCCCCGTTTGGTAAGGAAGAAAGAAGGGGATGCCATCACGCACTGATAGTACAGGAGAGGCTGTACACAGAGGCTCTGTCCCGCTTGGTGAACGTGCAATACGGGGCATTTCTTCCTTCTGGGGAGGCTTACAGGGTGTGACGCTGTAATTTCTACAAGCGCATGAGCCGTAAAAACAACCTATACGGCCCTTTTATAAGGCGAATTTCACGGCCTGTAAAGCAGGCCACCTGCATGGTGCAGGGGCCTGTATGGAAAGCTTATTCAGAAATCCAGCGTGGGTGATGCGGCAGTTCGATGTCGCGCCCCTTGAGCATCATGTCCCAATATACGCGCGGGAATACCGTGGTTTTAAGGAACCATGCAAAACGGCTGGGCTTGCGCTGGTCATACGGGAAGCTGGGGGCGGGCTTGCCGCCGTACAGGAATTCCGCCAGCACGATCCGCCCGTAGCCGACTGTCAGCGGGCAGGCACCGTAGCCATCGTACTGGCCATCCAGCGGTTTGCCGTCGAGCGAGGCCAGCACATTGGAGCATACGACAGGCACCTGTGCCCGGGCGGCCGCCATGGTTTTGGCGTTGGAGGTGTTCATGACATCCCCCGCACCAAAAATGAATTCGAAACGGCTGTGGCGCAGGGTGGCGGGGTCGACTTCCAGCCAGCCAGCGGCATCGGCCAGCGGGCTCTGCTTGATGAAATCAGGCGCGCTCTGCGGGGGTGTTACATGCAGCATGTCAAAGCTGCGGACGTCTTCCGTCACGGTGCCATCAGGAGCAGTAACGGAGAAAGTGGCCGTGCGGGCCGGGCCGTCCACTGCAATCAGGTTGGTCTTGTAGCGCAGGTTAATGCCGTAATAATCAACCGCTTCCTGCAAGGGGGGGCGATAATACGCAACACCGAACAGGACATCGCCCGCCAGACAGAAATCGACATTGGTGCGGCTCAGCGTGCCTTTTTTGCGCCAGTAGTCAGAGGCCAGATAGGCGATTTTCTGCGGCGCACCGGCGCATTTGATGGGCATGGGCGGCTGGGTAAACAGGGCCGTGCCACCTGCCAGGGACTGGATGCAGGTCCAGGTGTATTCCACCGTCTCGCGCGAGTAGTTGCTGCAAACGCCGTTGCGGCCCAGCGTCTCGCGCAGGCCCTTGATCTTGTCCCAGTCCAGTTGCAGGCCGGGGCAGACAATCAGGCGGTTATAGGCAACGGTGCGGCCATCATCGAGGGTAACGGTGTTGGCTTCGGGCTGGAAAGAGGTAACCGCAGCGCGCAGCCACTTGCTGCCTGCCGGGATAAGCCCGCCTTCCTGATCGAGTGTATCGCGCAGTTTCATTGCGCCCGCCCCAACCAGTGTCCAGCCGGGCTGGTAGGCATGGGTGGTAGCGGGATCGATAATGGCGATATCCAGCGTGGGGCGCATGCGCAGAAGGCGCGCCGCCAGAGCGATACCAGCCGAACCACCCCCGACAATCACGATCGTGAAATGCAGGTCAGGTGTTGTGCTGGCTTGTGTCTGTGTCACGGCTCTTGTCCCTGTCATTGTCTTTTAGACGGCGCAGTATTCCAAACCCATACAATTAAATAAAGTATTTAATTGTATGGGGCATGTGCCTGAAGCAGATCAGTCCTTGATCCAGACCTCAACCGGGCCGGTCAGCTTCATGGTCAGCGGGTTGCCACGCCGGTCCGTGGTTTTGCCCACGGCTACGCGCACCCAGCCCTCGCTCACACAATATTCCTCGACATTGGTTTTTTCCACACCTTTGAAGCGGACGCCCACGCCACGGGCCAGCAGGGCCTCGTTGTAGAAGGGGCTTTCAGGGTTGACGGACAGCCGATCGGGCAGGGTGTCTGACATGGTCATGTCTTTCCGGTCTGGTTGAAAAAGGTGCTCCCGGCGGGAGCCGCAGGGTGTTCAGGCCCGTGTCTTAAAGGGTTTTCGCAGCAAAGACCATGCGTTGCGGCTCAGGGTTTGTGCGGCAGCGCTGAGGCGGTGCATGATCAGGTAAATGGCGGGGGTGGAAAACAGGGTCAGCAACTGGCTGGTGGCCAGCCCGCCCAGAATGGCGATTCCCAGCGGCAGGCGCAGTTCTGCGCCGTAACCCCGGCCAAGGATCATGGGCACGGCCCCGAAAGCTGCGGCCATGGTTGTCATCAGGATTGGGCGGAAGCGGGTCAGGCAGGCCTCACGGATGGCCTGTTCTGGCGATACGCCGGCCCGTTCCGTCTGCAAGGCAAAGTCGATCATCAGAATGGCGTTTTTCTTGACGATGCCAATCAGCAGAATGACCGCAATCATGGAAATGAGCGAGAAGGGCTGCCCACATAGCCAGAGCATGAGCACGGCCCCCATGGCAGCAGAGGGCAGGGTGGAGAGAATGGTCAAAGGCTGGCTGTAGCTCTCATACAGGATACCCAGCGTGACATACATGGTGGCGATGGCCGCGATCATGATCAGCAACTCATTCACCAGATCCTTGTGCAGGTCGCCTGCTTGACCTGAAAACCCGCCCTGTAGGCTCTGTGGCGCGTGCAATGCGCGCATGGTGGCGCGAATTTCGGCCTCGGCCTCGTTCAGCGAGCGGCCTTCGGCCAGATCAAACGAAATAGTGCCTGATATCATGCCCGATTCATGGCTGACCTGAAGGGGCGATGGCCGCGAGATGAGTCGACTGATCGCGATCAGAGGGATCATGGTTTCCTCCAGCGAGGACACGGCCGAGCCGTTTGAAGCCCCGGCCCCGCCGCCCGCCAGCCGGTTGGCTACAGCGTTGCGGAAAGACTGCTCGCTCAGTGTCGTGCTGCTGGAGGTCGAAGAACTGCTGCTGTTCAGGCGTACCCGCACAGTATTGGACGCAATGGCTCCCGAGGCGGTGCCGCCCGAGGTGGAAACCCAGAGTGTTTTGAGTTGCTCCGGGTTGTCGCGGAACGTTTTTGCCACCTCCATGATCACATAAGAGGTGGTGAATGGGCTCGATATGCTCGACGCTGTGCGCTGGCCGTAGGCATCGTACAGCGCATTGCCGATCAACTGTGGTGTGACGAGATAGCGCGCGGCGGTTTCGCGGTCGATATCCACATGAATGGCCGTGCCGCTGCCGCTCTGGTGGCTGCTGATACCACGCAGGATTTGGCTGTTGCGCAGGGCGTCTGTCAGGCGGGGCACCCAAGTCTGGATATCCTGCGCCTGATCCGAACTGAAGATGAAGCTGTAAGCGCCTTCATGCTGCCGCTGGCCACCACCGTTGATATCGCCGGGGTTGGATATGCTCGCACTCAGCCCCGCAATCTGGCCAACCTGCTTGCGTAGCCGTGCGGCAATGGCTTCGGGCGTTGCGTTGCGTTGGTTCTTGTCCTTCAGCACGGCAAAAATTGTGGCCTCGTTTGCGGCATCCTCCCCCGTAAAGCCCATGACATCGCGGATATCGGGATCGGCCATCATGATTTTGACCACCCGCTTGGCCTTGTCCGCCATAGCAGTGAAGGAAATGCTCTGATCGGCGCTCAGATAGCCTTCCAGCAGGGCGATATCTTCGGCAGGCAGAATGGTTTTGGGCATAACCACGATAATGCCGATGGTGGCCGCCACACTCAGCGGCAAAGAGAGCGTTACCCACCAGGGGTGGCGCAGTGTCCAGTCCAGCGCGCGGCTGTAGCCTTTGGCTGTGTGGAGCAGGAACCAGTCTGTCGTATCTGCCAGCACACCCGCCACCCATACGAAAGGGTTGCGGCTCCGGCTTTCTGGTGGAGCCTGCGGGTCGGGCACTGCCAGAAGGCGCGCGCACATCATGGGCGTGAGGGAAACCGCCAGAAAGAAAGAGACGGAGACAGCGATGGTCAGGGTCATCGCGAACTCGAAAAATACCTTGCCCGGCACCCCACCCATGAGCAGCAGCGGCAGGAACACCGCCACCAGCGAGACGGTAATGGACAGGATGGTAAAGGTAATCTCTCGCGAGCCGATCAGGGTGGCTTCCATGCGCTCCATCCCCGCCTCCATATGGCGGGCGATGTTTTCCACAACCACAATCGCATCATCCACCACAAAGCCGGTGGCGATGGTCAGCGCCATCAGCGAGAGCGTATCGAGCGAAAATCCCATGAGGTGCATGGCCGCGAGCGACCCCGCCAGCGAGACGGGAACGGTCACGGCGGGAATAAAGGTGGAGCGCCAGCTCCGCAGGAAGGCCAGCACCACCAGCACCACCAGTGCAACGGACATCAGCAGCGTTTCCTGCGTGTCCTTCAAGGCGCCACGGATGGAAATCGAGCGGTCTGTTACCAGTGTCAGTTTGACATCGCCGGGCAGGGCCTGCCGCAGATAGGCTGCGCGCGCGCGGATGGCGTCGGTTACTTCTATAATGTTGCTGCCCGGCTGGGCACGGATAATGGCCAGAACGGCGGGGTTTGCATTCAGCCAGCCTGCCTTGCGGTCGCTCTGCGGGCCGCTATGCACCCGGGCAACACTGTCCAGCCGCACAGGCCGGCCATCGCGGTAGGCAATGACAAGCCCATGATACTGCTCGGGGTCACGTGCCTGATCATTGGTCTGGAGCGTCAGGCGCTGCCCGGCCATGTCAATAAAGCCTTTGGGCGTATTGGCGTTGGCAGAGGCCAGTGCCGAGCGCACATCCTCAAACCCGATTCCGTAATGGTAGAGAAGCTGCGGGTTCATCTCTACCTGAATGGCGGATTTGTCTGATCCCACAAGCTCCACCCAGCCCACGCCCTTTACGCCCGCGAGCAAGGGGGTAAGGCGGGTTTCCGCCAGATCACGCAGGGCATCGGGCGCGCGGGTGGGCGATGTCAGGGTCGCGACCATGATCGGGCTGTCGGACGGATTGGCCTTGTAATATTGCGGCGGCATGATCAGGGTTGTGGGCATGTCCGTGCGTGCGGCACGCAAGGCGGCCTCCACGTCACGCGCGGCACCGTTGATATCCCGGTCACTTTTGAAAAACAGCAGGATAAAGCTGCTGCTGTCCGTTGTGTCTGAGCGCATGCTTTCAATGCCTGCAATCTGGCCAAGTCTGCGCTCTAGAGGTGTGGTAACGGCGCTGGCCAGTTGCTGGGGCGAACTGCCGGGCTGGGTGGCAATCACGTAAATGACCGGCACCGAGATATTGGGCAGGTCGGCAACCGGCATGGCGCGGTAGGCGAATAGCCCCGCCACCACAAAGGCCAGAGCCATAAGGGTGGTGCCGACAGGACGCATGATAAACAGCCGACTGAACGACACCGGGCTGGTCTCCCTTTACGTGGGGTGGTTCAGTGTTGGGTGGGTTGGTGGCCCGCTGGCTCACCGGAGGGATGGTCGAGGCTGGTGGTGGGCTGGTCCTGCGGCTGGTTGACCAGAATGCGGCCCGGCCCATCCCGTTCTGTAGCGACTGTGCCACTGGCCTTGTCCACGATAATGGAGCCGCTGCTTTCAACATGCAGGGCTGCCACTCCGGTTTCGCCGTGGAAAATAGCGTCTTTGGTGCTGGCGGAGGTGATCTCGAGAGCTTTCAGCCGCCCGGAACGGGCTAGAAAGCTCGAAGCCCCACCAAGATAGACAGACAGGGCGGTGCCATTGGCCTTGCCGATTGTAACGGAGGCCGTGCCCGTGGAGCGGATGCGGGCTGAATCGGGCAGGGTGGGAATGTCGATTGTGCCTGCGGCATCGGCAATCAGGTCCAGCGTTTCTGCCGTGCCAATCTGCGTAAGGCCGGGGCCAGTGTGCAGAAAGACCGGGCCAGTGCGGTTATCAACAGCGACGGCACTGGCCTGCGGTGCCTCAATGGCCAAGGCCATGTTTGGCGGTGTGGCTATGTCGATGCTGGTCGGGGTTTTGGTTGCGGTGGCATCCGGTGTTGCGCAGGCCTCAATGGCCAGCCTTACCGTGCCATCAGGCTGGTGGGTGATGGCGGTATTATCCGGCCAATGGCCCCGCACGGTGTTTTTCGGCCCTTTTTCCGTGCGGATATGCAGCATGGCCGGGCAGGCCAGACCGATTTCAAGCCGCTGCCCCTCTACGGTTGCGGAGGGCACGGTATCGGACGGCGAGGCTGACGCCTGATGGGCCATGGGCAGGGTGGCAAGGCAGACCCCAAGGGCAAGTGCCGGGCGGAAAAGACGATAACGCATGGTGTAATTCTGCCAGTAGCGGATGAGGCCGTCCACTCCCTATCCTGCGTGCGTGAGAGATAACGCTGCCCACTCCGGCAGTCCTCTGTAATCCGGTGCGTGAAAAAAGGGAGATGGTACAGGTCCCTGATCATGGGACTGCACGCCAGCCCCGAAGCTGTTATGGTGCCCGGCAGGAAAACCGGCCGCGCCGTGTTCGGCGGGGCCGGGGAGAGCCTAAGGCAGAGAGAAGACAGGTTTTATGTCCAGAATTGATACAAGTAGACCCTTCCTGCCGGTGCGGATCGCGGTCATGACCGTGTCGGATACGCGCACGCTGGAAACCGATTCCTCGGGCACGACACTTGCTGCCCGTGTTGAGGCGGCAGGTCATGTTCTGGCGGATCGCGCCATTGTGCCCGATGATGCCGGGCTGATCGAACAGAGGCTGCGTGCGTGGATAGCGGACCCCATGGTGGATGTGGTCATTACCAGTGGCGGCACCGGCGTTACCGGGCGCGATGTCACGCCCGAGGCCTTTGAGCGCGTGCTGGAAAAACGCATTGAAGGTTTTGGAGAGCTGTTCCGCATGCTGTCTTACAGCAAGATCGGCACCTCCACCATTCAGTCCCGTGCGCTCGCGGGGGTTGCCGGGGGCACCTATCTTTTCGCGCTGCCGGGTTCGACCGGCGCGGTCAAGGACGGGTGGGACGATATTCTGGTGTTCCAGCTCGATAGCCGCCATCGGCCCTGCAACTTTGTGGAACTCATGCCCCGCCTGCGCGAAGGGCTGAAAGAGGACGATACCCATGTCTGATGATGTTAAACTGCTGATGCTGGCCGGTGATTACGTTGAGGACTACGAAATCATGGTGCCCTATCAGGCGCTGCTGATGCTCGGATACGCGGTGGACGTTGTCTGCCCCGGCAAAAAGGCGGGCGACAAGGTGCTGACCGCCATCCATGATTTCGAAGGGGCGCAGACCTATAGCGAAAAGCCCGGCCATGCTTTCGTGCTGAATGCGGATTTCGAAAGCGTTGATACTGACAGTTATCTGGGCCTGATCGTGCCGGGTGGCCGTGCGCCGGAATATCTGCGGCTGAATGCTCGTGTGCTTGAAATTGTCCGTGCCTTTGCTGACCGCCCGACAGCGGCGATCTGCCATGGGGCGCAGCTTCTGGCAGCGGCAGGCACCATCAAGGGCCGCAAGGTTTCGGCCTACCCGGCCTGCAAACCGGAAGTGGAACTGGCTGGCGGCGTTTATGCCGATATCGCCCTGACGGATGCGGTGACCGATGGGGAATTGGTGACAGCCCCGGCCTGGCCTGCACATCCTGCGTGGCTTGCCCAGTTTATCAAGGTGCTGGGGGCCAGCGTTTCCATCTGACGTCATTGCCTTGGCAAGACTGAAAACACCTCCCGGACAGCCCGTTCGGGAGGTGTTTTTTTTGCTTCAGAAGTCCTGTGTGCCGGGGCGGTTGAGCATGGCCATCAGTTCGCGCCGGGTATCGGAATTGTTGCGGAACACGCCCAGCATGGAGCTGGTTACCATGGAAACGCCGGGCTTGTGTACGCCGCGTGTTGTCATGCACTCATGGGCCGATTCAATAATGACCGCAACGCCGTGGGGTTCCAGCACATCATTGATCGTATTGGCGATCTGCGCTGTCATGCGTTCCTGAATCTGCAACCTGCGGGCATAGGCATCCACCACGCGGGCCAGTTTGGAAATGCCTACCACGCGCTGGCGCGGCAGGTAGGCGACATGGGCGCGGCCGATAATGGGGGCCAGATGATGCTCGCAATGGCTTTCAAAGCGGATATCGCGCAGCAGCACGATTTCATCATACCCATCGACTTCCGAAAAAGTCCGGCGCAGCAGGCTTGCCGGGTCGATTTCGTAACCGGAGAAAAAATCCGTATAGGCGCGGGCAACGCGGGCGGGCGTATCCAGCAGGCCTTCGCGCGTCGGGTCATCACCTGCCCAGCGCAAAAGGGTGCGCACAGCCTGTTCGGCTTCGGTCTGGGTCGGGCGGTCAGTCTGGCTGTCTGTGTTGGGCGGCGGCGCGCTCATGCCGGTCTCCTGTCTGCGAACAAAATTCGGATTAATGAAGCAGTGCCTGCTGGAACGGGCTGTCCAGACTGAAAGCGGGAATGGTCACGTCAAAGCATGTGCCGGTCGTGGTGTCGCGCATCAGATAGGTGCCGCGCATGAAGCCGCCGGGGGTGCCCAGAGCCGCACCCGATGTGTATTCGAACTTGGTGCGCGGCTGGATAATGGGCTGTTCCCCCACTACGCCCGCACCCTGCACGTGTTCCTCGCGGCCTTGCGTGTCGGTAATGAGCCATGTGCGTTCAAGCAACTGCACGGGGTTGGCGCTGTCATTGCCGATACGGATACGATAGGCCCAGCAATAGCTGCCTTCGTCCGGTTCGGACTGGTCAGCCAGCCAGAAAACCTGCACCTGCACGCGTATGGCGCCAGTGACCATTTCGTAAACGGGCAGTGCCGCGAACAGGTCGGTGTAGGGTTCTTCCAGTTCATGCGACAGAGGGAGGGCAGCCCGGTCGGCCATGGGCGAGTGTGCTCCTGAACATATAAGGGGAAGCCGTGCCAGCAGTTTGCTCCGCCCACATGAGCTGGTGCACGCGCTGTCTGGTTCAAGATCAAGGCGGGCAGCACTATCATAAACAGGGGGCTTCTGCCAAGCACTGCGGGCCGGAGCCACCTGAAAGGCGCGGAGTGCTGGAGTGTCGAGAAGCGAAAATCGCTAAAATTTTTCTTAAAGTCATGCTGTTGTCATAATGGGGTGAGGTGGAGAAAGTATAATAATGAAAAAAATATATGCAGCTCGAGTTTCTGTTTATTTTTGTATTTCGAATCTCAGGGCAATAAAATTTCATTATAACCTTTTCGTTCGGTACACGGAGAATTGTGGTTTTTCTTGACCATTTTTGGGGCGCGCGTTATTGACGATTATTGAAATGATAACCGCGCATTGTTTGTAGAAATAAAAAGCAGGGTCTGACCCATATGCAGGTCAGGCCGATATAAAAAAACGCTTCCTGCAGAGTGTGCATACCCCAAGGGGCAGGCGTGATATTTGCCATTTTACAGAACAGGGCCAGAAAGCGCGGGCTCAAAGCCCAGTTGCTGATTGGGGCAACTGTTTTTTGTGTAATGGATATGCCTGTTGCATCCTACGCGGATGACGCGCAGGAAATTGCCTTAATCAAAGCGCAGATGCGTAAACTTGCAGCGCAGGTCGAAGCGATTGAGCAGCGGCAGGCGCACAAGCAGCATGGTGGCACACCCCATGTGGCTGCTGGTAAAGGGACCGGAACTGCCACCCACGTGGCCGATACTGTTCCCGCCGGGGTAACTGGCGCGGGAGGGGCGGCCCATCCCGCAGTGTCTGCGGGTGTTTTTGAACCCGCTATTCGTTTTTCATCTGATACGCAGCCTGAGCATGCAAAGGAAATGCTGCCGCTCAAAGTGCGTGACGGGGCACGGGAACGGGCGGCTTTCGAGTGGATGCCCGACGCCAACCAGCCGCCTACGACCAAATCCACCATCGATCTGTCATCAGCTAGCCCGCAGGCCATTACGCAAACGGCTGTGGATACTCTGCCGCCCATTTTCAGTATTGGCGGTATTTCCGTGCGGCTTGGTGGCTTTGTGGAACTCTCCAATATTTGGCGTGATTCCAATATGACAAGCGGCCCCGCTACGGCGTGGGGCAGTTTTCCTTATGCCAACAGCCATAATCATGGGTTGAGTGAGGAGCGTCTTTCCTCGCAGCTCAGTCGCATGTCGGTGCTTATGGAGGCTAATCCGTCCAAGTCGGTGCGGTTGCAGGCTTATGTTGAGAGCGACTTTGCCGGTGCGGGTGTAAGTAGCAACAGCGTGCAGATCAATGGCTATGTGCCCCGTCTGCGGCAGGGATATTTTACCTTTACCGAAAAAAACTGGGGTTTTCACCTGCTCATGGGGCAGGCGTGGAGTCTGGCTACTAATTACGCCAAGGGTATTCTGCCCCGGCAGGAGCAGCTTCCTGCGGTTACAGATAATAACCAGATTCCGGGCATTGTTTTTACCCGCGTGCCGCAAATTCGTATCGGCAAGGATTGGAACCAGAAATACTGGCTGGGTCTTTCCATTGAAGACCCGGAGGCAACAGTCGCGTTTTCGGGCAATACGTCATCTGGTGGCACACTGCCCGCAGCTTATGGCGATACCACCGGGGCAACGGTGTATTACACCAATGCTGGCGGCGTGTTGCTGAATTCCACCACCCAGTACACCAACAACCCCGTGCCGGATATTATCCTCAAAGGGGCAGTGGATACTTCGTTCGGGCATTATGAGGTTTTTGGCCTTGCGCGGTGGTTCCGCTCCGTGGCCGTAGCCCCAGGTGCGACAACGGCTAAAAAACAGACCTCGTTCGGCGGCGGTGTTGGTGCGGGCATGACCATGCCTCTGGGTACCAACAAGCTGCAACTGACAGGTAACGTGCTGGCAGGTGATGGCATAGGCCGTTACGGGCCAACCCAGTTGCCCGATACCACATTCAATGGTCAGGGTCAGTTTGTGCCTGTGCCCGAAATCATGGGCTCGCTCGGCCTGATCGGGCACCCGACGTCCTCCGTGCTGCTTTACACCTACGGGGGCGTAGAATCTGCCGGGCGCAAATATTACATGGGCGCTGATGGCCGCCAGTATGGCTACGGCGTGAGTGATCTTGATCTGGGTGGCTGCGATACGCCCCCCGGTGTCAAAGAGGCAACCTGCTCGGCCCAAACTCACACGCTGGCATCGTTCACGGCGGGTGGCTGGTGGCATTTCATGCAGGGCCAGTACGGCAGCGTCATGGCGGGTCTGCAATACACCTATATTCGGAAGTTTGCCTATACAGGCATTGACAGTCACGGCAGCAGTGTGACCCCGACCGCATCGGGCAACACGGTTTATGTGACCTTCCGGTATTTTCCGTTCCAGTAAAGTGGGATCTCAGGATAGCCCACCAAGGGAGAAAGAAAACATGTCTTATACCGTAGGTACTTACCTCGCTGAACGTCTTTCCCAGATCGGACTGAAACACCATTTTGCTGTCGCCGGTGATTATAATCTGGTGCTGCTTGACCAGCTTCTGCTCAACAAGGATTGCGAGCAGGTTTACTGCTGTAACGAACTGAACTGCGGTTTTTCGGCTGAGGGTTATGCCCGCGCCAATGGTGCCGCAGCGGCTGTTGTGACCTTCAATGTTGGGGCTTTTTCCGCCCTGAACGCTATCGGCGGTGCATATGCCGAAAACCTTCCGGTTATCCTGATTTCTGGTGCACCCAATTCCAATGATCATGGTAGTGGGCATATCCTGCACCATACCATTGGTATTCCGGATTACGGCTATCAGCTCGAAATCGCAAAAAAGCTGACCTGTGCTGCTGTTTCCATTACTAGTGCGGAAGATGCGCCGGAAAAGATCGACCACGTTATCCGTACGGCCCTGCGTGAAAAGAAGCCGGCCTATATCGAAATCGCCTGCAATATTTCCGCTCAGCCTTGCGCGGCTCCCGGCCCCATCAGCGCTGTTCTGGATGAGCGTCCTTCAGACAAGGAAACGCTTGATGCAGCCGTGGCGGCTGTCGCCAGCTTTATCGAAAAGCACGAAAAACCCGCTATCCTGATCGGTAGCCGCCTGCGCGCCGCCGGTGCGGAAGCCGCTGCCGTGAAACTGGCTGATGCGCTGGGCTGCGTTGTTGGCACCATGGCCGCAGCGAAAAGCTTCTTCCCTGAAGAGCATCCGGGCTATGTGGGCACCTATTGGGGCAGCGCCAGCACGCCGGGTGTTAACGACATCTTTAACTGGACTGACAGCATTCTGGCGCTGGCACCCATTTTCAACGATTATTCGACTGAAGGCTGGACCGCATGGCCCAAGGGTCCGAACGTTGCCATTCTGGACAAGAACATTACCAAGCTCAACGGCTTTTCGTTCGACAATATCCATCTGAAGGAACTGCTGGAAGCGCTGGCGGCCTACTTCAAGGATAAGCCGAAAAAAGATGCCACTCTGGTTCAGTACAAGCGCGTACATACCGCAACGGTGGTTGAAACCACTGGCAGCGGTGATGACAAGCTGACCCGCGCGGACATCCAGTTGACGCTGCAGAGCCTTGTTACGCCCGAAACCACCATTATTGGTGAGACGGGCGATTCCTGGTTCAACGTAGTGCGCACCAAGCTGCCCAACGGCGCGCGCGTCGAAGTTGAAATGCAGTGGGGCCATATCGGCTGGTCTGTTCCCGCGGCATTCGGCTATGCCGTGGGCGCACCGGAACGTCGCACCATTCTGATGGTGGGTGATGGCTCGTTCCAGCTGACGGCGCAGGAAGTGGCGCAGATGACGCGGCGCAAGCTGCCGGTCATTATTTTCCTGATCAACAACGCGGGTTACACCATCGAAGTTGAAATTCACGATGGCCCCTACAACAACATTAAAAACTGGGACTACGCGGCTGTTGTAAACGCATTCAACGCGGAAGACGGCAAGGGCGTTGGCCTGCGCGCCACCACGGCGGGCGAACTGGCCGATGCGGTCAAGGTTGCGCTGGACAACAAGGAAGGCCCGACCCTGATCGAATGTGTGATCCCGCGTGATGACTGCACCCCGGAACTGATCTCCTGGGGCCGGCATGTGGCTACGGCAAACGCCCGTCCGCCTGCGAAATAACTTAACCCTTTGTGCGCCTGTTTTCCTTGTGGGGAGCAGGCGCACGGTATTTTGCAATATCGGAATTTCTCATGTCGGCTTCTCAGACGTCCAATACAGCGCCTTTGCCGGGTAGCGCGCCGGCAGGACAGCCGCAGACGATCCAGCCCCTTTATGTGCTGGCCTGGTTCTTGTGCGCGCTGTTCTATTTTTACCAATACGCTATCCGTTCAGCGCCCGGCATCATGCAGGACGAGCTGACACAGGCATGGGGTAACAGCCATCTCGGCTGATGATTGCTTCCTACTATATTGTCTATGCCCTTGCGGCGCTGGCTGTGGGTGTGCTGCTTGACCGCTACGGTGCCCATGCCACTATGCCGGTGGGCATTGCTATTACCAGTGTGGGCTGCCTTATTTTCGCGCAGGGGAGCCTCGCGGCAGGGATCGGGGGGTATGTTATCCAATCCCTCGGCGCTATCTGCGCTTTTGTCGGATCGTCCTATGTGGCGGCCCGTTATCTCCCCGCCCGCACGCTGGCCCTTTTTGTCGGGCTTACGCAGTGCCTAGGCATGGCTGGGGCGGCTTTTGGCTCCAAGCCCACACGTATCCTGATCGACCCTAATGGGTCTTTTCACATTCCGTGGCAGACTGTCTGGCTCGGTTTTGGTGTTATCGGCGTGTGTCTGGCCGTAGCGACATGGTTTGTCATGCCGCGTGATACGGGGGACAGCACGGCGCATCACGGGCATCTTTCCCTTGGTAACCTGCTCAAGCCGTTCCGTATTATTTTCGGTAATCCGCAAAGCTGGATCGCGGGTATCGTTGGCGGGCTCTTGTTCGTGCCCACCACCATTGGTGCGCTGGGTTGGGGGGCCTCCATGCTCAGCAAGGGCGAGCACACAACCATGGCTTTCGCAGCCTCGGATGTGTCCATGGTGCCGATTGGCTGGGTTATTGGCTGTCCGCTGCTGGGCTGGATTTCAGACAAGATCGGCCTGCGCAAGCCGGTGCTGATTGGTGGTGCCGTGGTGCTGCTGGCGGCCTCGCTGTGCGCGCTGTACATCCCCGCTGGTGTTATGCCCCGTTATTCGGTTGCTCTGGTGATGGGTATCGCATCTGGCGCGGCCATGATCCCGTTCTCTTCCATGAAGGAAGTGAACCCGCCGGAAGTGAAGGGCACTGCCGCTGGTGTCATGAACTTTCTGGTATTTGGCACCACGGGCGTGATGTCGCCGCTCGTATCCGCGCTGATGGTGGGGGGCGATACCGACAGCATGGCCCTGTTCCATCGGGCGTTCATGCCGCTGGTGGTCGGGATTGTTATCGCAATCGGGCTGTCTTTCTGCCTGCGTGAGACTGGCTGGAAAGCGCAGAAGCAGGGCTGAGAACTGTTTTAAGCGCCCGGTAAAACGGGTTTTTCTAACGGGCCTGTCCTTGCGGTTATACCGTGGGGGCAGGCCCGTTGTATTTTATGGGTGGCCCATGATGCCGGGCCACCGGGGCATGTGGCTTAAAGAGCGGCCAGAGCCGCGAAACCACGTGCCAGATCGTCGATCAGGTCCTGCGCATCTTCCAGCCCGACGGAGAAACGGATCGTCCCTTCGTTGATCCCCAGTGCCGCGCGGGCTTCGGGGGCGATCTTGGAATGGGTGGTGGTGCCCGGGTGCGTGACCAGTGAGCGCGAATCTCCAAGATTATTGGAAATGGCGATCAGCTTCAGCGCGTTCATGAATGCAAAAGCACCCTCGCGCCCGCCCGCAACTTCAAAGGCCACCAGCGTACCGCCAGCGCTCATCTGGCGCTGGGCCAGAGCATATTGCGGGTGATCGGCCCGGCCGGGATAGCGCACGGTGACAATGCCGGGGGCAGAGGCCAGATAATCCGCCACCTGTGCCGCATTGCGGGTCATGGCGTCCACACGCAGGGAGAGGGTTTCAAGTCCTTTGAGCATGACCCACGCATTGAAGGGCGAAAGGCGTTGCCGGTATTGCGTGTGAAAGGCTGAAGCGTTTCGGTAATCCACTGCGCGCGGCCCAGCACGGCCCCACCCAGAACACGCCCCTGACCATCGATATGCTTCGTGCATGAATACACGACCACATCCGCCCCCAGTTCAAGCGGCTTCTGGTACACGGGAGAGGCAAACACATTGTCCACCACCACAATGGCCCCGGCCTTGTGCGCCAGAGCGGAAATGGCGGCAATGTCGAGAATTTCCAGCATGGGGTTGGAAGGGCTTTCCAGCAGCACGGCGGCTGTTGGCTCGGACAGGGCTTCGGCCCATTCATCCATGTTGGTGCCGTCAACGAATACCGTGGTAACGCCGTAGCGCGGCAGCAGGTTGGCCACGATCCAGTGGCACGAGCCGAACAGGGCGCTGGACGCGACTACGCGGTCACCTGCTTTGACATGAGACAGCAGAGCGGAGGAAACCGCGCCCATGCCGGTTGAGGTGGCAACACAGGCTTCCGCCCCTTCCAGATCAGCCAGACGCCGTTCCAGTGCCGCCACGGTGGGGTTGCCAAAGCGGCTGTACTGGTAGTGGGTGACTTCGCCCGTGAAGGTTTGGGCGGCCTGTTCGGCACTGTCATAGACAAAGCCCGAGGTCAGGAACACGGGCTCGCTGGTTTCGCCATAGGCCGTGCGCTCAAGACCGGCATGGAGCTGGCGGGTGGCGGGGCGCCAGGTGGACTGGCTTGATGTATCGGAGTTGCTCATTCTGGTATCCGGTTTTCTCGTGTCAGACGATCCCGCGCACGTAATCCTGCGGTATCCGTCTGTTGAAACTGACCGTGGAAACCTTGACGTCGGGCGGGCGTCGTCAGGGCCTCTTTAGCGCACTTCTTTTACCTCGCCGCAATCCGGCCGGACAAATCACGAGGACACCCCAACAGGGTGTGCTTTCTGGTTAGGCGCGCAAGGCGGGTGCCGTCAAGCGACATGGCGGGCAGGGCAGGCGCGACCAAAGAGGCGGCCGCTCTCACAGCAGTGCTTGTAGCAGGGGGATGAAAGGCAGGTCCGCTTCGGGCATGGCGTAATCCCGCAGGTTTTCAGGCGCGACCCATGCTAGTTTCTGCCTTCACGCGGGGTGGGGGTGCC
Organism: Acetobacter papayae JCM 25143; assembly: GCF_000613285.1. Lineage (GTDB taxonomy): Bacteria > Pseudomonadota > Alphaproteobacteria > Acetobacterales > Acetobacteraceae > Acetobacter > Acetobacter papayae. The sequence goes on from NZ_BAIN01000005.1 coordinate 87,088, forward strand.
CTGCCAGCGTCTGCACAGATACAGGGGCATGAGCAGGTCAAAACCCGCATAGGCATGCGAGGCAAAGGTAAAAGGAGCCATGCAGGCGCGGCTCATATCCAGCCCCAGTTCCTCATGCAGTTCGCGTGCAAGGGCGGCTTCTGGTGTTTCACCGGGCTCCACCTTGCCGCCGGGGAACTCCCACAGCCCCGCCATGCTCTTGCCCTCAGGCCTGCGAGCCAGAAGAATCTGCCAGCCGGGTTGATGAGTGCTGCGGCACTGACCAAGACCAGCCGCCGCGCCGGTGCTCTGTCAGCTTCGGACGGGGGCGATGGTCTGCCCGTTTCGATAGCCGTCTCGGCACTGCTTGTAGTGCCAGAGGGGGGAGGGGCATCAGTGTTCGGTGCGGGAGCTGCGCGGTGGCAGCGGGGGCTTGCCCGGCACTATCGGGTGCCTTTTTGGGGGAGCGAGGCTGGCTGATATCGGTGCGGGTTGCTTCGAACAGTTCCACGGGCAGGTCGGTGCCGCGTGCCACAAATTTCTGTCGGTCCGTGCCTGTGTGGCGAAAGCCCGCGCGCTCCAGCACGCGAATGGAGGCCACGTTATCCTGTGCGGCGGTGGCGGTCAGGCGGTCTATGTTCAGGTGAGCCAGCGCCCAGCGTGCAATGCGGCTTGCCGCCAGCGAGGCAAAGCCCTGCCCCCAATAGGCGCGGCCTATCCAGTAACCCAGTTGCCCGACGCGGGGAGCATTGTCATGGGGTGCACGGCCTGTCTGGGGCAGCGGCATGATACGCAGGCCAATACAGCCAGCAAGCCTGCCATCGGGCCCCAGTATGGCGAAGTAGAACCCTTCGCCTTTCTGGCAAAGGGTCTGTGTGGCGGTTATCCATTCATCCGCCAGTTCCCGTGGGTAGGGAAAAGGCGGGCGGCTGAGCATGCGCACAACCTCCCAGTCATTGACCAGATGGTGCAGGGCCGGGGCATCATCGGGTGTCAGCAGGCGCAGGCGGCAGGGAGGCGCGTCAAGCTCGAGGGGTAGCGTATCAGGCATGAGACCCAGAGGCTGGCGGCACGCCGCATTCCTTCAGCAGGTCACGTAGCGCGTTGATAACGGGGAAGACCTCCACATTGTGGTCTCCACCCAGTTCGCGCCAGGCTTTTTGCTCCAGTTCCACAATTTCGCGGTCTTCTGCGAAAATACGCTCGGTAAATGCAACGAGGAACGGCCAGGCCATGTCCAGCAGGCCGGGAATTTTTGGCCGTTTGACCGAGAGCAGGCCAAAGGTGCGGTTGGTGAGTTCATCAGCACTCTGGGGCACGTAGACAATCCACAGATCCATCACGGGGTCTTCATCCCCGGTCTGGATCCGCAGGGTCTGGTAGGGGTATTCGGTGCGGATGGTCATGACATCGCGGTGCTGGAACTTGGCCGAGGCATCGCGCCGTTCACCAAAGATCAGCGCTTCGCCCAGAGGCTGGCTGCCGCCTGTGCGGGCAAAGCTGTAGCGGGCCTCAACCAGACCGGGTTCCTTGATTTGCCCAAGGAAGCGCGGTTTCATCTGGCCCATCTGCTTGGAGTGCATGAACTGATGGTTCATATCCATCAGGTTCTCGTGCATGAAACTGTAGTGGCACCCGACCTCGCGGCCAAAATACCGGGTTTTGTAAGCCGGGTTGGCAGCGCGTGCCAGAGCGGGCGGCAGCGGTGTTGTTTCGGCTTTTTCCGGATCACCGGGGAAGACAAAAATCATCCCATCCTGCTCGCGGCAGGGAAAGGTGCGCACCCCGTTGGGGAGCTTGCCCTTGCGAGATAGGGCACGTCAATGCAGCGGCCGGAACGGCCATAGGCCCAGCCATGATAGCAGCATTTGACTGAATCGCCTTTGACCTCTCCCTTGCTGAGCGGCACCTGCCGGTGGGCGCAGCGGTCTTCCAGAGCGAAAACCGGGCCTTCTTTGGGGCGTACAAGGGCAATTGGCAGGCCAGCATAGCGCGTGCCGATGGTCTTGCCGGGTTTGACTTCACGTGACCAGGCTACCGGGTACCAATAGTCCGGGTTGGAGCGGACAGTCCGAATGTCGACCCTGCCTGCCTCAGCCGCGTTGGCGGGGGCGCAGTAAACAGGAGCGGCGGGATCAGTCTGGGTCATGGTGCCTCGTATCTGATGACGGTACGCAGGTCTCCCCTGCATTCGATGCTATCTCAACGCATTGGCTGGCGGGACGCAAGACGCGAGAAGGCCTAAGGGCACATTCTTGCACCTTTGCGGCGTGTTTGTGGCCCGCCAGAAGTGCCCACTTAGAGATTACGGGGCGAGGGTACCCAGCCGGGCACTCAGGTCTTCGATAAACTGGAACGCCACCCGGCCGGAGCGGCTACCGCGCGTAATGGCCCATTCATTGGCGCGGGCCATCAGTTCGGCCTCGGGTATCGGCAGGGCGCGCTGGGCGGCATAGGCGCGCACCATATCGGCATAGGTGTCCTGCTCGCAGGCGTAAAAACCAAGCCACAGGCCGAACCGGTCGGAAAGGGAGACCTTCTCTTCCGTTGCCTCTGAGGGGTTGATGGCCGTTGCCCGTTCATTTTCGATCATGTCGCGCGGCATCAGGTGGCGGCGGTTGGAGGTGGCGTAAAACAGCACGTTTTCGGGCCGTCCGGCTATGCCGCCATCCAGCACGGATTTGAGGGCCTTGTAATCCCTGTCTTCCTTTTCAAAGGACAGGTCATCACAGAACAGGATGAACCGGCGCGGGTTCTCGCGCAAAAGGCTTAGCAGTAGTGGCAGGCTTGTCAGGTCTTCTCGCTGGATTTCGATCAGCGCTACCCGCCCCTTGCCGGGTGGGCAGGGTTTGCCATCGATCTGGTTGGCCAGAGCATGTGCCCCCTTGACCAGAGAGGATTTGCCCATGCCGCGTGCGCCCCACAGCATGGCGTTGTTGGCAGGCAGCCCGCTGGCGAAATGCTGGGTGTTTTCAACCAGTGTCCGGCGCTGCTGGTCTACCCCGCGCAGCAGGTCAACCGGCACATGGGCTACATGCGCTACGGGCTGCAGTCTGCCGCGTTCTGGAAGCCAGACAAAGGCATCCGCCGTGTCTACACCCTCCAGCGTTGCGGGCGGGGGGGACAGACGTTCCAGCGCCGTGGCGATACGTTCAAGAAGCGGGGTCTGCTCTGCGTCCATAGGGGCCTCTTTTTTCTCCTGTGCAGAAAGCATGCCGGCGCGTGCCGCGAACTTCCATGGAGGAGCTTGACGGAAAAGGATTGAAAACTATGGTCACTTCTTCCGTTTGTGCAACCAGCCTTATTCTGAAAGTCAGCACCCCATGTTCGATTTCCTTATTCCCGCCGCCCACGCCCAGACCGCCGGGGGCGGTGGTGCAGGAGCCGGGCTGATCTCTTTCCTGCCGTTTGTCGCGGTTTTCGCTATCATGTATTTCCTCATGATCCGCCCGCAGCAGCAGCGGCAGAAGCAGCTCAAGGCCGAACTCAAGGCCCTGCGCCGTGGTGACCGGATTGTGACCGCCGGTGGTGTTGTGGGTATTGTGCAGCGTAGCCGCGAGGATTCATCGGAAATCGAAGTGGAAATCGCACCCAATGTGCGTGTGACGGTTCTGCGTGAAACCATTTCCACCGTGCTGACCAGCACGGCCAAGCCTGCGAATGACGAACCCAGCAAGTAAAGCGGGCTGACCGGCTCGGGGCGGAACGCGCTGGCGTTGTTTCGCCTAGAGAAATGAAACCGGGTCGATATCTACATCGACCCGCACGGCCCGGCCGAGATCAACCGCCGCCAGCCATCGGCGCAGGATAGGCTGTACCGCAATGGACCGGCGGGTGCGCAGGAGCAGACGCCGCCTGTGCCGCCCGCGTAGCAGGGCCAGTGGTGCAGGG
>NZ_BAIN01000004.1 GCF_000613285.1 Acetobacter papayae JCM 25143
GGACAATACTGGCGGTTTGCACGCCGGGTAGGGTTTCAAGCTTGGCAACGGCCGCAGGGCACAGGGCCGCCAGCGCATCCGCCTGATCGCGCGGGACTTCAAGCGTCAGCGCCAGTCGCCCCTGTTCGTAGGAGCACGACTGCACCCGCCCTGCTTCCGCCAGAGACAGACCCGTGGCGGGGTCCTGAGCCTGATGCAGGAGGCTGAGAATATCGTCGGGGGAGAAGGGAGCGTTCTGCGCCACGGGTCTGATCCTGATGCTGGTGGGTCACGCCTTGCGGAACAAGGCAGAGGGCGCGGCCCTGAAAAAGGGGAAGGGGAAAAGGCCGCGCGTGTTGTTTTTTCCGTCTGCGGGCGGAAAGAGGCCATATTTTTTCTGGCACAGATTAGGCGGGATGGGTAGATGGGCGGCAGCCTCGGGCTATAAGGAACAGGAACTGGCGTGCGTAACAAGCATACGATGCCGGGCATGGGAGAGAGAGGCAGAGCGGGTATGCAGCAGGTGGAAAACCCGCAGAATGCACCTGTAACGCAGGATCGAATGCAGGATGGTGCCTGGTGGCGTCTGGCAGCAGGCCTGCGCGACAGGCTGGCCGCAACGTCGCATACGCTGTCCCTCAGGGGGCGTGACCATCGGGTGGACGCGCTGCGGGGTGCTGCTTTGCTGATGATGTTTGTCGATCATATTCCCCAGAACCTGCTCAACCGCTTTACCATGCGCAATGTCGGCTTTGCCGATGCGGCCGAGGTGTTCGTGCTGCTGGCGGGATATGCGTCCTGGCTGGCTTACGGGCGGGCCTTTGGCAAATACGGCATGCGCGTAACACTGGGCCGCCTGCTGCGGCGCTGTGTGCAGCTTTACATAGGCCAGACAATCATGGTTGTGGCCTATGTGTTCATTATCCGCCTGTGGCGGCATTTTACGCCGGTTTCGGTTGACTATCTGGAGCCCGAACTGGCGCATGGCATGAGCTGGGTGTGGAGGGTCATGAGTTTTGACGCCCTGCCCAGTAACCTCAATATCCTGCCTCTCTATATTGTGTTGCTGGCGGGCTTTCCGCTGTTTTACCTGCTCATGCGGGTACAACATTCCCTTGCCCTTGTGCTGGCCGGAGCAATCTGGGCGCTGGTCAACCTTGACCCGGCGGTGAATTTTCCAAACTGGCTCGACCCGGATGGCTGGTATTTCAATCCGTTTGCCTGGCAGTTCCTGTTCGCGCTGGGGCTGACAGCTTCCGAGCGGACACAGCGGCGCGGCAAGGATTTTGCCCGGCTGCGCTGGCTGGTGGGTGTATGCTGGGCCTATCTGGCGTTTTCAGCCTGCAGGCATTCCCGTGGATGCAGTGGAACCTGCCTGACCTGCGGCCTTTTGGCGATGCCGTGGCCCCGGCCAAGGCGTGGCTCTCGCCTTTGCGGCTTTTGGATGTGCTGGCCATTTTCTATCTGGTGCAGTCTTCCGCCGCTGCGCGGCGCTGGTCGGGCGAGACAGTGGTGGGGCAGATACTGGCCTGTGTGGGCCGCCATTCGCTTGAGGTATTCGTTATTGGTACTGTGCTCGACCTGCTGGCCCGTCTGGTGTTCAGCACGTTTGGGGATATGTGGTCGCTACAGGTGGGCGTGAATGTGGTGGGGCTGGGCGTGCTGCTGAGCCTCGCCTTCTGGCTTGACCAGCGGCGCGGTGTGGGTCGGCCGGTCGCCCACTCCGCCTGAGCCGGTCTTGCTGGCCTGCGTTTGATTGGCTTACCATACCCGCAAGTCTATCCATGACGTGAAAGTGTGTTTGCCCATGTTTCTGTCCCCCCCCCCGTTTCGCGCTATTCTGCTGTCCGGTGTGCTGTTGGGGGGCGTCGTCTGGACAGGAATAGGGGCCGCACGGGCGGACGGAGCACCTGCGGCACCCGTGGCCGTAGCGGGGGCTCCGCGCCCCGTGCCGGAAAGTTTTGCCGATCTGGCGGCCCGCCTGCTGCCTGCCGTGGTGAACGTTTCCACCACCCAGACAGTGCGCGGCGAAGCGGATGGTGATGATGAGGATGACGACGACCAGCCTCGCAGGTGCCTGACTTCCCGCGTGGCTCACCGTTCGAGAAGTTCTTTCATGACTTCATGAACCGCCAGACCGACCCCAACGCTCCGCCCCGGCGCATGCAGGCGCTTGGGTCTGGCTTTATCATCGACCCGCAGGGTATATCGTCACCAACAATCATGTGATCCGCAAGGCGGACCGCATTACCGTGACCCTGCAGGACAACACGGTGCTGACCGCGCGCATGATCGGCCATGATGACAGGACGGATCTGGCGCTGCTCAAGGTGGACAGCCATACGCCGCTGCCTTTTGTGTCCTTTGGGGATAGTGACCGCCGCCGCGTGGGAGACTGGGTGCTGGCTATCGGCAATCCGTTCGGCCTGTCCGGCACTGTTACGGCAGGGATCATCTCCTCGCGCGGGCGTAATATCGACCAAGGGCCGTATGATGATTTCATCCAGACCGATGCGCCCATCAACAAGGGTAATTCCGGTGGCCCGCTGTTCGATATGGAAGGCAACGTCATTGGCGTGAACACGGCCATTTACTCTCCCTCGGGTGGGTCGGTCGGCATTGGCTTTTCCATTCCGGCTAACGAGGCGCGCGGTGTGCTCGAGCAGCTCCGCAAGAACGGCAAGGTCTCGCGTGGCTGGCTGGGCGTGCGGATACAGACGGTTACGCAGGACATAGCCGAGGGGCTGGGCCTGAAATCCGCCGGGGGCGCGCTGGTTGCGGGCGTGGAAAAAAATGGTCCAGCCGAAAAGGCGGGGCTGAAGACGGGCGATGTCATTCTCACGCTGGACGGCAAACCGGTGGATGGTCGCGCCCTGCCGCGCCTGTCCGCGCAGTTGCCGGTTGGGGCGCAGGCCCGGCTGAGTGTGTGGCAGCACGGCAAAACCCGTGATGTCACGCTGGTTGTGGGGGCCCTGCCTGAAACGCAGGACGAACCCCCGGCAAAGCCCGTGCAGGAACCCAAGGGGCCTGCCACGGTCAGCTTTTCAGATTTCGGTTTTTCGGTTTCGGCGCTCGATGCGGCCGCGCGGCAGAAATATAACCTGCCCGCCAACCAGAAGGGTGTTCTGGTCAATTCTGTGCGCGAAGACGGCATTGCCGCCGAACGTGGCCTGAAGGAAGGCGATGTCATTACCGAGGTGCAGCAGGCGGAGGTGACAACCCCTGCGGCCCTCAAGCAGAGGCTGGATGCCGCCCGTAAGGACCACCGGCGCACGGCGCTGCTGCTGGTGCATGATACGGACGGCGTGCGGTGGATTCCGCTCCCCCTGGGAGGGGAGACCACACCCTGAGCCTCTCGACTGCACACTGGTGGGTAAAGCTGCGGCATTGGCCGATGACCTTGCCCGGTCTGTCTTCTCTGGGGCGCTGGCGTGTCGAATCCGCCTTCTGCCAGTCTATACGCCTGCTCAGTGCGGTGGGCGTTTCGGCTGTGGCCGCGTGGCTGATCAACCTTCAGGAACCGGGCTGGGCGCTGATTACCTCGGTTATCGTGACCCAGAACAGCATTACGGACACCATTTCCAAAGGGCGTGACCAGTTGGTGGGTACGCTGATCGGCGCTTCGGTCAGCGTTATTCCCATTACGCTCATGATGTTTCTGCACTGGCCGTTATGGTGGGCGTTTGCGCTGGCTTTCGTGCCGCTGGTTGTGCTGGTGTCGTTCAAGCCTGAAGCGCGCATGGGCATTGTCACGCTCATGATTGCCATTCTGTTTCCGACGGATGACAGCCCCTATATGCGCCCGATCGAGCGGGTGCTCGCGATTATGATCGGGGTGAGTGCTTCAACACTTGTAACCTATGTGGTGCTGCATGAGCAGGCTCGGCGTGATGCTTTTCGGAGTGCGGCCGTAACGGTGCGCCAGATTCTGGCCATGCTGCAAAAGGCGCGTGCAGGCCATGTCGAATGGTCCGTTATTCAGGACATGAACGACGAATGCGCGGCCTCGCTCCGTCTGGTGCATGCGGCACTGGAAGAAGCACGGCGCGAACACTGGGTGCCGCTGGAAGAGCGAGATCCCATGCTGGCCCGCCTGCCCAATGGCCTGCGGCAGTTGCAGATGGATGCGCTGGTGGTGGCGCGCGCCATGCTCAGCCTGCCTGATAGCGGGGTGGCGCTGCCCGCGCAGTCCGCCGCCTCGTTGCGGGCGGGCATGTTGCGGGGGTTTCAGTGGATCATCCAGCGTTGTGAGAGCGAAGCCGTGGCCCGTACGGGTGAGGATAACCGGATTGCGGCGGAAGTAATCGCGGCTCTGCCGTCTGCTACGGGCACGAGTGATCCGATTATCCGCTTTGTGGTCGGTATCCTGCTGACAGACCTGCGCCACCTTATCCAGCTTCTGGGTGATGATGATGCCGACAGGATGCCCAAAAACCGCTACTGGAGCAGCTGGCGTTCCCTGTTCGCGCGGCGTGCTAAAACTGCCTGAAAAAATTTCGGGCACAGATATGACCGGGTAACAGACGATTCGTACGCCACGGCGCATTGCTTGCAGCGGGTATGGAGGCAGCGCCGTATCAGGCTTTGGCGGACATGCCAGCCCTGCCGGGCACCACGGAGCGGACAAGTGGCATGACGGAGGGGGAGTATGGGGTAAACTCGTGCCAACCTGTGCCCCAACAGGTTGAACATGAGTTTGTAAGGATACCTCCCCATGGCAAATTGTCCTGTGAAATGCCCCAAATCTCCCTGCGTGCGTGGCCTGCTTCTGGTTGGTCTGATCGCGAGCGCATTCTATTTCTTCCGTAAAAAGAAGTGCTGCGGCTAAGGCAAAGCCGGCCGTCCCGGTTCTTGTTCGGGAGTGGCTCTGGCCCGTCCGGTTCGCCGGGCGGGTTTTTTTGTATCAGTGCGCCAAAGACACAAACGACCGGCGCTAACGAATAACGCTTTGTCTTTGCGTGTGTTATGGTCAGAATAACGGATCGTATTCAGCCGGGCGGCTCATCGTGCGGAAGGGGCCTGTGGCCCCATGCCGGGAGCACGCTGTTTGTGGCTGATGATGGAAAGGATTGAAGACCATGCACATTCATGCTCCGCGTTTTTCTTTCAAGGCTCTGGCACTCTTTGCAACCGGCCTGTGCGCCTTTGGTGGGGCGGTGCTGCCTTCAGCCGCTCATGCGCAGGCTTCCGTACTGCTGAAGCACCAGCAGACCAGCGCCATTGTGGAAACGGTGGACCGTGAAGCGCGTGAAGTTCTCCTGCGTGAGGATAATGGTCACCTGATCACCATCGAATATGGTGCAGGCGTGAGCGACCTGCCGCACCTTCATGAAGGCGACCACCTGCGGATTTCCTTTGTGGAAACACTGGGCGCGGATATGGCACCTCCCGGCAGCCCCCTGCCTGAATCCACCCTGACAACGGCGCGCGGCTTTGCGCATGGTCACCCGCGTGGTGTGATTGCCGCCTTCAACCGTGAGCGCGCCACCATTCAGGCTATCGACCTCAAGACACATTCCGTCTCCTTCGTGACCGATGATAACGCGCTGCATGTGGCCGTTCTGCACACCAAAGCCATGCAGGATTTTCTGGCTACGCTGAAAGTGGGTGACGTGGTGGACATGACGCGGATGGAATCAATTTCCTACGTGATCACTAACGAAACCGTGCCTGCCGCGGCTCCTCAGGCTGCTGCGCCTGCTCCTTCTGTCGCACCAGTTCCGGCTCCCGCTCCCGCCGCGCAGTAACATAGCTTGTCTGCCCGGCCGGTTCTGATGGGGGATTATTCCCCACAGACTGGCCGGTACAGGATGAAACCGGGGAGGAAGCAGTGACAGACTCTCTTGTGGTGCGGCGTCTTGCCTCGCGGGAAATACCGGAGGCTTATCCGGTTATCGCGCAGTTGCGAACGCTCGACAGGGCTTCGTTCGAGCAGGCGGTGCTGCGGCAGATGGCCGCCGGATATGAGCTGATCGGCGCATTTGAGGCCGGGATGCTGGTGGGCGTGATAGGGTTGCGGCCCGTACATACGCTTGCGCGTGGCGCGTTTTTGCATGTGGATGATCTGGTGGTGGATGCCGCTTGCCGAGGGCGGGGCATAGGCCGCGCTCTTATGGCTTATGCGCAGGAAGAAGCCACGGCACGCGGCATGGGTACCGTGTTTCTGGATGCCCGCGATACCGCCGTGCCGTTTTATGAACAGCTCGGATTTGAGCTGCATCAGGCTCCCTCCATGCGGTGCAGGGTAGGATGAAGCATGGCAACACCAGTGACACGCCGCCAAACGGCGGGCCGCAAGCCAGTATCACCCAAAAATACTGATGAAAATCAGGCCGCAGTTCTCGCAACAGGGTCTCTGGCTAGCCCCGCGAGGGAACTGACACTTGAGGAATCTCTGGGTGCGCAGATCCGTCAGCTTCGCCGCCGCGCGGAGTTGACCGGGAGCGACCTTGCGACAGCGGCGGGCATTTCGCTCGGCATGTTGTCAAAAATAGAAAATGGCCAGATTTCTCCATCGCTTTCCACATTGCAGGCTGTCTGCCGCGCACTCAATATTCCGCTAAGCCAGCTTTTTGCCACCGCCGAGGAACAGCGCGACTGTTCTTTTGTGCGGGCGGGGCAGGGTGTGGCAATCGAGCGGCGCGGCACCAAGGCCGGGCATCATTACCGCTTGCTGGGCCATCTGCTCAGCGGGCCACTGGTGCTGGAGCCGTATCTGATTACGCTGCATGACGATGCCCAGCCTTATGTCAGCTTCAGGCATCAGGGAATCGAAATGCTGTACATGCTCAAAGGGCGTGTAGCCTATCGGCACGGCGAGGAAGTGTACGAAATGGGGCCGGGCGATACGCTGATGTTCGATAGTCAGGCCCCGCATGGACCTGAAAAATTTATTGAAAAACCAATTAGTTATCTGTCGATCATCGTGTATCCCCGACAGGGTGAATAAAACGGAATATTTCCTGATAGGAAAGTTTTATTCTTTACCGTTGACACATCGTTTCGTCTTCTGATTGTATGGTGACAGTTGTTCCATGCTCTTCGGGGGTTTGCGATGTGCGGCATCGTAGGATTGTTTATCAAAAACCGGGCGCTTGAGCCTGAATTGGGGCGTCTGACGTCCCAGATGCTGAAAACCATGACCGAGCGCGGCCCCGATAGCGCGGGTTTTGCAGTCTATAACGGTGCAGGCAAAGGCCAGCGCAAGATGACCGTCCGCGGCCTGTCCGATGGTAATATCGGCCCGTTTGAAGCTGGATTTCTGGAAATTATCGGTGGTAGCGGCGAAGTTCACAAGCGCCATGACCACGTAATCCTGACCTATGCTGCCGAGCATGAACCGCCGTGCGCGCCTATGTCGATATGTTTGCCGATGGCGTGGCTTTTGCTTCCAGCGGCGAGAGCATTGAACTGTACAAAGGAGTGGGCCTGCCCGAACAGGTTGCTTCGTGTTTCGCTCTGGAAAAAATGAGTGGTACACACGCAATTGGTCATACGCGAATGGCGACGGAATCAGCCGTGACAGTGGCTGGCGCACACCCTTTCTCCACCGGGCCGGATCAGTGCCTCGTGCATAACGGTTCGCTTTCCAACCATAACTCCCTGCGCCGCCAGCTCGTGCGCGAAGGGCTGCGCTTCGAGACGGAAAACGATTCCGAAGTGGCGGCGGGTTATCTGTCCTGGCGCCTGTCCAAGGGCGAAAAGCTTGATCAGGCTCTCAAGGCGTCTCTGAACGATCTTGATGGTTTCTATACTTTTGTCGTTGGTACGCGTGATGGCTTTGCCGTTCTGCGCGATCCGGTGGCGTGCAAGCTGCTGTCATGGTCGAGACAGATGATTACGTGGCGTTTGCCTCGGAATACCGCGCGTTTGCCGGTCTGCCCGGCATTGCCAGTGCTGAGGTGTTCGAGCCGGAACCGCAGCGGTTTATCATTGGGAACACGCAGCGTAAGGCGGGATTGAAGCAATGCAGACGATAGATTTGAATACGACCACGCTGCGTGAGCTGAACAGCCGCCTGCAGACGGAAAGTGCTGGTACGCAATGCAAGGTTTCCAACCCTAATGGTCGGCACGCGCTGGCCGTGGGGCTGACCCAGCCGATTGAGGTCACGATTGAAGGCCATACCGGGTATTACGCTGCGGGTATGAACCAGAAAGCCAGCGTGGTTATCAACGGCAATGCCGGTCAGGGCGTTGCAGAAAACATGATGAGTGGGCGGGTGCATGTCACGGGCAATGCCAGCTCCAGCGCCGGGGCCACGGCCCATGGTGGCCTGCTGGTGATTGAGGGTGATGCCGGTGCACGCTGCGGTATTTCCATGAAGGGTGTCGATATTGTCGTGCGTGGCTCCATTGGCCACATGAGTGCTTTCATGGCGCAGAGCGGCAATCTGGTTGTTTGTGAGGATGCTGGCGAAGCGCTCGGAGATTCCCTTTACGAGACACGTATTTTCGTGCGCGGCAAGGTGCGTAGCTTGGGGCGGACTGTGAAGAAAAGGAAATGAAGGCCGAAGACCGCGCCATCCTTACAGCCCTGCTCGAACAGGCCGGTATAACGGACTGCAAGGCTGAAGAGTTCCGGCTCTATGGCTCGGCCCGCACGCTCTATCACTTCAACGTCGATAACGCATCGGCATACTGAGGCTGTCATGACTGAAAAACATCACGATTACACAAAGACAACGCCCCGGTTTTCCGCCACGTTCGATCCGTTCACCGTTTCGCAGATCCAGCGCGCGGCCGCGACAGGCATTTACGACATCCGTGGTGGTGGCACCAAGCGCAAACTGCCGCATTTTGATGACCTGCTGTTTCTTGGCGCGTCCATGTCGCGTTATCCGCTTGAGGGCTATCGTGAGCGTTGTGGCACGGATGTTGTGCTCGGCACGCGTTTTGCCAAAAAGCCTATCCACCTGAAAACCCCGGTCACGATCGCGGGTATGTCCTTTGGCGCGCTGTCCGCGCAGGCCAAGGAAGCTCTAGGCCGTGGCGCCAGCGCTGTAGGAACCTCCACCACCACGGGTGATGGTGGCATGACACCCGAGGAACGTGGTCATTCCTCTACGCTGGTTTATCAGTATCTGCCGTCACGCTACGGCATGAACCCCGATGACCTGCGCAAGGCCGATGCGATTGAAATCGTGGTGGGGCAGGGTGCCAAGCCCGGTGGTGGCGGTATGCTGCTGGGGCAGAAAATCTCCCCGCGTGTGGCACAGATGCGCGACCTGCCCGAAGGGATCGACCAGCGCTCTGCCTGCCGTCACCCGGACTGGACTGGCCCGGATGATCTGGAAATCAAGATCGAAGAACTGCGCGAAATCACCAATTGGGAAAAGCCGATTTACGTCAAGGTCGGTGCCAGCCGTCCGTATTACGATGTGTCGCTTGCGGTGAAGTCAGGGGCCGATGTTGTGGTGCTTGACGGTATGCAGGGTGGCACGGCGGCAACGCAGGAAGTGTTTATCGAGCATGTTGGCCTGCCCATTCTGGCCGCTATTCGTCCGGCGGTGCAGGCGCTGCAGGATCTCGGCCTGCATCGTAAGGTGCAGCTTATTGTCTCTGGTGGTATCCGTACCGGGGCCGATGTGGCCAAGGCGCTGGCGCTGGGTGCTGATGCCGTGGCCATTGGCACCGCGGCTCTTGTGGCGCTGGGGGATCAGAGCCCCGATCTGGCGGCTGAATACGCCAAGCTCGGCACAGTGCCCGGCGCGTATGATGACTGGCAGGATGGCCGCGACCCGGCAGGGATCACAACGCAGGACCCCACGCTGGCCGCAAGGCTGGACCCAATTCTAGGTGGGCGGCGTCTGGCCAACTACCTCTCGGTTCTGACCATGGAAGCCCAGACCATCGCGCGGGCCTGTGGCAAGAGCCACCTGCATAACCTTGAACCCGAAGACCTGGTGGCCCTGACAATCGAGGCAGCCGCCATGACGCGCCTACCTCTGGCGGGAACAGACTGGTACCCGGGCAAGGCCGGTTTCTGAAAGGCGTTTGATCAAGACAGGACTTCCCCCGTGCCACCAGCCGGGGGAAGCAGTGTTAAGGAATGGAAGCGCACCAATGGATAACGTCCAACAAAAATGTTACGATCTAGAAACTGTGGCCCGTGAAAAGGGTATTCGCTATTTTCTGATCTCGTTTATAGACCTTTCCGGCGCGCAGCGCGCCAAGCTCGTGCCCGCTTCGGCTATTGCCGATATGCAGAAAAATGGCGCGGGCTTTGCCGGTTTTGCGGCAGCGTTCGATATGTCTCCCGCCGATCCTGACCTTCTGGCTATCCCCGATGCTTCGGGCCTTGTGCAGCTTCCCTGGAAGCCCGAAGTCGGCTGGCTGCCCGCAGACCTGAAAATGCACGGCCAGTACGTAACGCAGGGGCCGCGTAACACGCTCAAGCGCCTGATTAAGCGTGCAGCCGATCAGGGCATTACGGTCAAGACTGGTGTGGAAGCCGAGTTCTTTCTGGTCACCCCCGATGGTGCTCAGGTTGGTGACGAGCACGATTCCAGCGTCAAACCCTGCTATGATGCATCAGCCCTGATGCGCCGTTACGATGTGATTGCCGAACTGTGCGACGCCATGCAGTCTCTTGGCTGGGAGCCGTATCAGAACGACCATGAAGATGCCAACGGCCAGTTTGAAATGAACTGGAAATACGCCGATGCGCTGGTGACAGCCGATCGGCATGTTTTTTTCAAGTTCATGGCGCGCGCTATTGCTGAAAAACACGGCCTGCGGGCAACGTTTATGCCCAAGCCTTTCATGCACCTGACAGGCAGTGGCTGCCATGCCCATATCTCGCTGTGGCAGGGTGATGAAAATATCTGCCGCGATCCGGCGGATAAAATGGAACTGTCGGCCAAGGGGTATAACTTTGTCGGCGGGCTGATCCATAACGCCAAGGCGCTGTGTGCTATTCTCAACCCCACGGTTAATTCCTACAAGCGGATCAACGCGCCGCGTACGGTCTCGGGGGCAACCTGGTCACCTAACACCGTTACCTATGCAGGGGATAACCGCACGCACATGATCCGCGTGCCGGGCGGAGGCCGGTTTGAAATGCGTCTGCCCGATGGCGCGGCCAATCCCTATCTGTTGCAGGCTGCCCTGCTGGCGGCTGGTCTGGATGGTATTGAGCAGGGGCGTGACCCCGGTGAGCCTCTGGATATCAACATGTATCTTGAAGGTTACAAGGTGCAGAACGCCATGCGCCTGCCGCTGAACCTGCTTGATGCCCTGCGTGCGCTGGACGAATCAACCGTGCTGCGCGGCATGCTGGACGATGGTTTTGTTGACCCCTATCTCAAAATCAAAACCGCAGACTGGAATGCGCATTGTGGCCATCTGTCCGAATGGGAACGGCAGATGACCATGGATTGCTAAGGATTTTTTAATGATAAGGTGAACTTATACCCTTCATAAGGTATAGTTCACCTATGATCGAAAATAACTCTGGAAAGAGAGTTCTTTGCTGTATAATGTTACGAAACTAAAATAAAAATGTTCCTGTCCTGGCACGTGGGCCGATAGAATATCAGGAAAAGGAGCAAAAGACGGGATAGGTAACAGTTTTTTTGAAATTTTACTGATCACAAGAAGATTTTTCTATGATCAGGGTATAGGGCTGTTACCTCCCGGATTTGGTAGTCGCGTACATCTGACAACTGAATGAGACCAATAAAAGGGGGATCTGTATGTTAAGATTGTGTAAAAAGCTACTACCAACGGGCGTGACGCTGGCTTCACTGGCGGCACCCATTTCGGCCATGGCCGAAGACGCGGCGGCAAAACCCGCTTATGGCCTGCCGGACACGGCCTATGTTGCGACCTGTGCGCTCTTTGTCATGCTCATGATGCTGCCGGGTCTTGCCCTGTTTTATGGCGGCATGTCACGCAGCAAGAATGTCCTGTCCATTCTGACCCAGGTTTTTGCAGGGGCCTGTCTGGTTATTTTCCTGTGGACGGCTGTGGGCTATACCCTCACCTTCAGCGAAGGGCCGTTTCAGTCGGTTATTGGCGGGTTGGACAAGATTTTCCTGCGGGGTGTCACGCCGGATAACAATGTCGGTGTTCTGCCTGAATATCTCTATTATTTCTTCATGGCGCTGTTTGCGGCCATTACGCCGCCCATTATTGTCGGCTCGTTTGCCGAGCGGATGCGTTTTGCAGCAGTTCTGGTTTTTCTGGGCGTGTGGTTCCTGATCGATTATGTGCATGGCGCATATGGCTTGGGGCGGCGGCTGGGTTGCTGACTGGGGCGCGCAGGATTTTGCCGGTGGTAACGTCGTGCATATGAATGCTGGTGTTGCGGCTCTCGTTGCTTCTATCATGATTGGTAAGCGCCGCGGTCTGGGCTCCGTTGTTATGGCGCCGCATGACATGACCATGACCTATACGGGTGGCTGCATGCTGTTCGTGGGCTGGCTGGCTTTCTGTGCGGATGCGATTACGCGGTCAGCGGCCATGCCATCGAGCTGGTTATCAACACCATGCTGGGCGGTGTTGGCGGTGCTCTGGGCTGGATGATCATGGAATGGGTGCATCGTAAACGCCCCAGCACCTTTGGTATCATTTCCGGGGCTATTGCTGGTCTGGTTGGTATTACGCCTGCCTGCGGGTTTGTCAGCCCGGCCGGGTCCATTGCCGTGGGTGTGCTGACCAGTGCGGCTTGTATCTGGGCTGTTGATAACCTGAAAAACATCTTCGGTTACGATGATGCGTTTGACGTGTTCGGCATCCACGGTATTGGCGCGATGGTCGGCGGCCTGCTCACAACCGTTTTCGCGGCCCCCTACCTCGGCGGTGTTGGTTACAGCGAAGGGCGGGACATGCTCTCCCAGATGGGTGTGCAGGTCTTTATCATGGGCTTCAGCATTCTGGTCTCTGTCGTGGCGACGTTCATTGCCATGAAAGCAGCAGCCCTGACTGGTGGCCTGCGTGTGAGCGACGAGATTGAAGAATCCGGCCTCGATCTGGCCTGCCATGGTGAAACGGCCTATCGCCTCAGCACTATGACTGGTGATGAGGAAGCGGTTTACCACTAAGGGTATTTTCTTAATCATCTAGTAAAAAAACCCCTGCCAACTTCGGTTGGCGGGGGTTTTCTCTTATGGGGTGGAGGGGGTTACCCTCCACCCTGCGTAAGGTCAGATATTGAAGGTATCGCGCAGGCGGTACCATTGCTCGAAAAATGGCACGGCGGCCGGAGCAAATTTCTGGAATGGGTGCGAGGGAAAGCGCAGGCCGGTAAATTCCGAAAACCCTTCGGGCTTGTCCATAACCTGTAGAGCGATCTTGCGTCCGAACCATGTGGAGCGCGAAACACCCGTGCCGCAATAGCCTACGGCATAATGCAGTCCGTCGGGGGCCAGGCCCAGATGCGGGAACTCATCAAACGTATAGCCAATCTGTCCAGACCATGCGTGAGAAAGGGTCAGATCTCCCGCCTGTGGGAAAACATCAAGCAGATCACGGGCCAGATGGGCATAGGCTCTAGCACTGCTGGCAGAGGCACCACGGCCGACACGCCCCCCCCAGATCAGGTGAGGTTGGTCTGGGGCTGCACGGAAATAGGAGAAAACACGGGCAGAATTTCCATACATGCGCCCGCCGGGCATGAGAGCCTGCAGGCGTTCAGCAGGCATGGGGGCGGTTGCAATCAGGGCTGATGTGACGGGTACAATCCGTTTGCGGCAGAAACTGCTGAAAGACTGCTGGTATCCATTGGTAGCGATAATGACCTGTCGGGCTTTCATGCTGCCACGTGGCGTTATGAGGGTAAAACTGTCAGAGTCACGCTGTACAGCGGTAACAGGGGCCTGACAGATCAGCCGTGCACCAGCATTTTGTGCCCTGTCGAGCAGACCAGCATGGTAAAGGCCGGGGTGCAGGCTGGCATCCTGAGGCAGCACAGAGCCGCCATGGAAGAAATCCGTTGCAATTTCCTTATGCTGTTCCGAACGCGGAACCATGAAGGAGTGTACCCCCGCATAGCGTTCGAGGTCTTGCATATCACGCGCCATGGCATCGTAATGCTCGGGCCGCACGGCACCACGAAAACGGCCACAACGCTTGAAAAAGCAGGATATTTTCTCGTCTGTGATCAGGGTTTCCATGTTGTCGAGCATGGCAACGCCTTCCATCAGAAGGGCCTGTGCCTTTTTCATCCCCATCATGTCGATCAGGGTTTTGACACGGAATTTCTGATTGCCTGAGCCAACTTGCCCGCCATTGCGGGTGGATGCGCCGTATCCGGCTGTCCCAGCTTCCAGAATGGTGACGGCCCGGCCCGCCCGCGCCAGTGTCAGGGCAGCAGACAGGCCGGTAAAGCCAGAGCCTACTACAGCAACATCCGCAAATCCTGAGACCGCGTCGTCATGCGCCAAGGCGGGCATGGCTTCCCACCAGTAGGGCTTGTGTATGAAAGGCACGGCACGCCCCTGCGCCAGATCGGACAGGGTGATGGGAGAAAGAGCGGTAGGCAAGCGGGTCTCCTGAACCGGGATGTGCCGGTTTCCTTAATGGATTCGGAATAGGCGGACAGTGTGCGAAAAAATGAAATAATTTTCAGTATTTTTCCACACATGGCTCCATGTTTTTCTAACATGGCGCTTCCGCTTGACCGATTCAGAAAAACACTCAGCCGATATGGAAGGACGCGATTTCGGTAGGGGGGATAAGGCCCGGCAGATTTTGCGGATCAGGCTCGGGGGGGAGCACTTGCATACGTACGGGAATAACGCCTGCCCATACGGGAAAATCGAGGTCTGATCCTTCATCCTGCGGGGGGCCAGTGCGCACTTTGGCCGAGGCCTCGGTAATGGACATGCCAAGCACGGTCGTGGCTTTGAGTTCCTGTGCAGTAACAGGGCGCAGACGTTCCCACTGGCCCGGAATGGTTTTGTTGACCATATTGCGTAATTGTTTAGCTTTTTCGGTTTCGGACAGTTTTTCGGGGCGACCGAAAATCATGACCGAACGGTGGTTAATATTGTAGCTGAAGGCTGAACGCGCCATGACCAGACCATCGTAAAGCGAGACAGTCACGCACACATCCTGTTCCAGCACGCTGTCGATCATGCGGCTGGCGGATGACGCATGCCAGAAAATACGATCTCCATCACGCCATTGCAGCGTAGGCGTGACAATGGGTGTGCCGTTATGCACGTATCCGACATGGCAGAGCGGCATGGCATCCAGTATGGCGTGCACGGTCTGCGGGTCGTAAGACGCGATCTGGTGAAAGCGCCGCACGCGGGTGCGCGCACTGGGGGGCGGGGGAGCGGTCGGTCCGGTCATGGTCTGTCTTTCAGCTATGGGGTGGTAGACGGGCGAATAGGCTCTCGTTCAGGTTGTGCGCCATGGCGTTAAAGCCGGGCAGAAGCGGGGCCAGTGTGCTTTCCAGACCTGCTGCGCGTTCAACGCCCAGCGCTTTTTCCATGCTGGCCTTGTATTCAGGAATGGCGCTCCATTCCGCTACGGTGGTGTCGGTCATTTCCACATGGTACTGCAAACCCCATGCGTGGGGGCCGACCCGCATGGCCTGTACGGGGCAGGCTGCGTTGGCGGCCAGTATCACCGCACCTTCGGGTAGGGTCTGAACTTCTGCCCCGTGCCACTGGAAAATTTCCATTTCATGGGGGGTTTTGGAAAACAGGGTGTCATGCTGTCCCTCTTCTGTCAGGTGGATAGTGGCAAGCCCGACCTCGGGTTCTTTCATCAGCCCCACATGCCCACCCAGAGCCTGTGCCAGAAGCTGATGCCCCAGACAGATACCGAAATAGGGCTTACCCAGATCACGAACCATGTGCGGATTGCGGACATTTCGCGCACCAGCCAGGGGTTTTGTTCAGTCTCCCAGACATCCATCGGCCCGCCAAGTACGACCAGCAGATCAAAATCTTGCAGGGGGGGGATGGCGTCATCGCGGTTGAAATGAACGGTATGAACGTCGTGTCCGGCTTTTTTCCAGAAATCACGGAAAACGCCGGGGTGTTCGACATCAAGATGCTGGAAGACAAGAATATTCATGAAAACCTCGGCAGAAATACAAGAGCACCATGGCAGGATGCCACGGTGCGGAGGATGGGTGATAGGGCCAGTTGCTGCGTGCAAAAGGAGCCAATTGACATGTGGCCCTTTCGCGCCTTGTCAGCAGGGGAAGCCTGCTCCACGATAGGCTATGCCCGAACAATTGTCGTGTGGGGAAGCCGTGCCACGTCAATATGCTGCCTCTGGTTCGTTGCTGGCCTTTAATCTGGAGCCTGACAGCGGGCAGCCGGTTTACGCTCGGCTTTATGCGCAACTGCGCGAGGCCATTCTGACTGGTCGTGTCGAGGCGGGCACGCGCCTGCCTGCTAGCCGGGTTCTGGCGGCGGAGTTAGGGCTGTCGCGTAATACGGTGGTGGCGGCCTATACCCGTCTGGCAGATGAGGGCTATGCCCATGCGCGCGGTGGCGCTGGTGTTTATGTGGCATCTGTTTTGCCAGAGGATGCGGCATTTCCCCCGTTGGAGGCCCGTACCGACGCGGTGCCCGATGAGGGAGCGGGCGCGCCGCCTGTTTTGTCCGCGCGGGGGCGGCAGCTTGCCGCTATGGGGCTTGAAGGCGGGAGCGCGAGCCCGGTTCCCTTTGTGGCGGATGTACCTGCTTTTGATGTTTTTCCGCTCGATAGCTGGGTCAGGCTGATGGCGCGAAGCTGGCGGCAGGTGCAGCCTGATATGCTCGGTTATGCACCAGCGGCAGGCCATGCGCCCCTTCGTGAGGTCATAGCCCAGAACCTGCGCGCAACGCGGTTTTTGCGGGCGGCGGGTAGCGATGTGATCATGACATCGGGTTCGCAGCAGTCGCTGGATCTTCTGGCGCGCGTGCTGCTGGACCCCGGAGAGGCTGTCTGGGTTGAAGAGCCGGGTTATGGCGGCACTCGCAGCGCCTTTAGTGCGGCAGGGGCAAGGCTTGTGCCGGTGCCAGTCGATGCCGAGGGCCTGTCCGTGGAGGAAGGCCGCCGCCGTGAGCCTTTGCCCAAGCTGATTTTTGTCACGCCCTCGCACCAGTATCCCTTGGGGGTGACGATGAGCATGGCGCGCCGGGTCGAATTGTTGGCGTTTGCCCAGTCCTGCGGTGCGCTGGTGGTGGAGGATGATTACGACAGCGAGTTTCGCTACGCAGGCACCACGTTGCCCGCATTGCAGAGCATGGATAGCGCTGGGCGGGTTTTTTATCTGGGGACGTTCAGCAAATCGCTTCTGCCACGTTTCGGCTTGGGGTGCTGGTGCCGCCACCGGCTTACGCGGCGGCATTTGCCAACGCCAAAAGTGTGATCGACCGGCACCCGCCATTGCTGGAACAGGTCACGCTACTGTCTTTCATGCGCTCAGGCCAGTTTGCAGCCCATATCCGACGTATGCGCCGGATATACAGGGAGCGCCAAACGATACTGGTGGAGGAAATAACCCGGCATATGGGCGATATCGTGCATATGGAGCCGTCCGATGCGGGTGTGCATCTGATTGGTACCCTCAAAGACGGGCGCGATGACCGGGCTTTCTGTGCCGGGGCAAGGGCCTGCGGTATTCTGCTGCGGCCCTTGTCTGATACTTATCTTGGTCCCCCGGCCCGGCAGGGTGTGCTGTTCGGCTTTGCGGCCATTCCGCCACGGCGGATTATTACCGCCGTGCGCAGGCTGGCAGATTATGCCCGCAATGACGGAGCAGGCTGATCGCGCGGGATGGGCGGAGCCAGAAGCCTGAACAGCGGCCCGGTGAGTGTGGTGGACAGCACGGCAAGCACGACCAGTGCGGCAAAGGCGAATTCCGATAGCATGCCTTTCTGGTGCAGGATGGTGGCTGCCACGATTTCCATCAGCTTTGCATTGCAGCAGCGCGCCGATACCGAGTGTCTGGCGGAGTTTGAGCCCGGAGGTGGGCGGATAGAGGAAGACCGCAGCAATCTTGCTACGATCGACACCGCCACAAGTGCTAGAGACGCCAGAACGGAAGGCCATGTCAGGGCATCGCCATCGATTTTCATGCCCGAATGGCCGAAAAACAGCGGGGCGAGCCAGATCAGCGCGAAGGCTCCGACTTCTTCCACTGGCAGGCGGCGCACCCAGCTTGGGGGCATCAGCGCACCAGCGAAATAGGCCCCGATCAGCTCATGCAGGCCAAGCTGCATACTGGCCCATGCACCGGCAGCCATATAAACCGGCACCGTTACCCAGATAACCCATGTCGGCGGGTGCAGGAAATGGCGCGAGGCCCAGTTGCCAGCCGCCGCCATGGCGACAAGCAGCCCGATGGCCAGAAATTCCAGTGATGTCCAGCCATGCAGCGCGGAAGACCCGCGGGCTGCGAACTGAAGGGCTGCCAGCCCGATCCACAATGCTGCATCGTCCACCACGCAAGCTTGAGGGCAAGCTGGCCCATGGGTTTGTGCACAGGGTCAAGCTCGCGCACCACGCCAATCAGTACAGGCAGGGCGCTGACAGCAATGCAGAGCCCGATGGATGCGGCAGAAACCCACGGCGCTGCCTGCGGTGCGGCCCAGCCGGGCAGATGCAGGAAAACCGTATAAGCCAGAATGGAGCCCACCAGAAAGGGCCCGCCCAGCGCCACAAGTGCGCCTGTCAGCAGCCGCCAGAGGCCGGGCTGGGGCAGCGCATGTGCGGAGGGGCCATCACCGGGGTGCTGCCACATTTCCAGCCCGGCAGTAAAAGCCAGAACAAGAACAGCAACCCAGCCAATATCGGTACCATAAACCGAAGGAATGCCGATCTGTTTGACCGGTACATGCCAGGCAGCAAGCACTATACCCAGCAGAATCGGCAAGACGACAATAGGCAGCACCTTGCGGGTCAGCCGCCAGAATATCCATGGGAGTAGTACAAAAAGTCCGATATCAGCCAGAAGTGCCGTTATTTCTGCCATGTTTCATCCTTGTTCTGTCTGGTCCTGCGTTTAGAGAGGGGAGTGTATACGAAATATGCAAAAATTGCATGCCAATATGTTGTATCTTCATGCGCTACGCGCCGAGAAGGGCTGGACAGCCGCACACTTTTCTGTGTGGAGGCAGGGTTTGAACGTGCTGGCGCGCTGGTGTTTCCCCCCGTATGGTTGCGGCCGGTAGCGCTGGGTAAACCGGCACTTTACGCGGTTATGCGCGACGATCGAGGGACAGGATCAGGACAATGACGCAACCTTTCGTGGCAAGGCATTATGGCGAGCGGGCACAGGATTATGTGGCCAGCGCCGTCCATAGTCAGGGGCAGGATCTGGACCTGATCGAGCGCAGTGTCGCAGGGCGTGGGCTAAGGCGGGTTCTGGATCTGGGGTGCGGCGGCGGGCATGTTAGTTATCGGCTGGCTCCGCATGTGCAGGAGGTGGTGGCCTGCGATGTTACGCCCGCCATGCTGGATGCCGTAGCGCAGGAAGCCGGACGGCGTGGGCTGTCCAATATCAGCACGGTGCAGGCTCCGGCAGAAAACCTGCCGTTTGCGGCGGGCACGTTCGACGCGGTTTTCTGCCGTTTTACAATTCATCACTGGGCGAATGCCCTCGCAGGACTGATACAGGCCCGGCGTGTGCTCGCCCCAGATGGCGTGGCCGTGTTCATTGACGTGACGGCGCCCTCTTCCGCCCTGTGCGATAGCTGGCTGCAAACGCTCGAACTGCTGCGTGATCTCTCGCATGTGCGGGACTACTCCATGGCGGAATGGACAGCGATGCTGGGGCAGGCGGGTTTTGTTGTTCGTTCGATGCAGACACACCGCCTGCCAATGGTGTTCGAAAGCTGGGTGGCCCGTACGAAAACCTCCCCCACCTGTGTAGCGGCCATTCGCGCTCTTCAGCAGAGTGCACCTGAAGAGGTTACCCGTTTTTTTGAAATGGCGGCGGATGGCAGTTTTATGCTGGATGTTAGTAGTTTTGAGGTGACAGCCTCATAAGAGGCTCGGGGGTGCGAGGGGGCTGTCCATCAGCAGAACCACGCTGGGGGCAATGGCTATTATGGTCAGGCTTTCCTTGTCGGTTATCAGGCGGCGTCCTGTGCCTGAAGCATGGTTTCACCCATTTGCACGGTTCCTTCCACTACCAGTGCAAACAGGGCGCGCCCGGGTGTTGTCTGGTAGGCGGCCCCTTCGTTCGGTGGTAGGGCCGCGTGTAGTAACCGGGCCCTGCTGCGTAGGGTCAGGGGAGCACCATCGGTAATGGTGAGGGTGCTTTCGGGGTTGTCTTCCGGGTCGTCCTCGGGAAAGCCTGAAGCCAGAATACGCAAGCCACCATCCTCAAGTGCCGCAAAACCGGGGCGCAGACTCTGTTCGGGTGCCGAATCCTGTGTTTCGGGCAGGAGGTGGAACTGGATCAGGCGGCTGTCCTGCTCCGCCTGCCATGTGGGGGGCGTGCCGTTTTCCTGCGTGCCGATAGCATGCAGCCAGTCAGCCGCGATATCTTCGGGCGGAAAGGGCGGGGCACTGGCCCGCAAAGCACCGTGGTGCAGCCATGTCAGGATATCCATATCCCGCACCGGGGGTGGTGGGGAGTAGAGACTGCCTGCGGGCATGTCTGCTACCAGCACCGCCGCCAGTGCGCTGCGCGTGGCTGCATCGCCCGGAAGGGCATAGGCCTGCATGCGCAGGCCTGTCTGGTGGTTCTGTGGACAGGCTTCTGGCTGTAAAAGCACTATCATGCTGCTGTTATCCCTTGCCTGCCGTGGTCTTGCTGCCTGTGGAGGTGGTGCGGGTGATCGTGGCCAGCGGGGCGACATTTTCCCATCCCCCGCCAAGGCGCGGTAGACCTGTGTCAGATTACTGGCCACCTGCGTTGTGGCGTCCACCAGTGCGTTCTGAGATGAAAGCAGGGCATTTTGTAGTGTCAGTACGGTCAGGAAGTCAGACGCCCCGGCAACATACTGGGCCTGCGCGGTTTTTACGGCTGTTTCGTTTTCATGCACGGCATCGTTCAGGTGATCGCGTTCGTTCTGGGCGGCGGTAAAGTCGGCCATGGCGTTGTCTACTTCCTGCCAGGCTTTCAACACCGTGCGCTGGAACGCCAGAGCGGCCTCCTGCTGCTGGGCCTTGCGCAGGTGAAGCTGGCCGGTCAGCCGCCCGCCCTCAAAAAGAGGCAGGGTGGCGGTCGGGCCAAACCCATACTGGCGCGATGCCCATGACCCAAGGCCGCTGAATTGCAGCGCCTGAATATCAAGACTACCCGAGAGCGTTATGCGTGGGAAAAAATCTGCGATGGCAACGCCAATACTGGCTGTGGCCATGTGCAGGCGCTCAGCCGCCATGCGGATGTCAGGCCTGCGTTCAGCCAGTTGCGAGGGCAGGCCCACCGGCACAGCGGGTGGGGCAACGGGAATAGCCTGCGGCCTGCCCAGTTCCGCATCCAGTGCGCCGGGTTCGCGCGCGACCAGAAAGCTCAGCGCGTTGAGGAAATGCACCTGCTGGCTTTCCAGCGGAGCGAGACGCGATTCAAAACTGTGGAGTTGCCCGGTGGCTTCAGCCACATCCAGTTGGGTTGCAGCCCCCTGCTGAAAGCGCAGGCGTGTCAGCTCCACGCTATGGCGGGCGACATCAATATTATTATGTACGATGGCGATATGGGCCTGCACGCCTCGCAGGGCGATATAGTCCTGTGCGGTTTCCGCCATGAGCGACACCAGCACATCGCGCCGCATGTCTTCCGTGGCGTGCACGGCGGCTGTGGCGGCTTCCACCTGACGGCGCACATGGCCCCACAGGTCTACTTCCCATGAGGCGTTCATGCCGTATTGAGGCAGGTTGAACGAAGGATTGCCCACGCTGCCGGGCATGGCAGCCGGGCCGAAGCCCTGCGTGCCACTGGCGATCTGTCCTGCCCGTTCGCGCTCCATGGTGCCTAGTAGGCCGAGAATACCATTGGTGCTGGCGCGCTCACGCGCATAGGACGCATTGCCCTCCACATGGGGCATTTGCGCCGCGCTGGCGATCCGTCGTTCTGCGGTGCTCTGCATCAACCGCATGGAGGCGGCTTTCAGGTCCAGATTCTCGCGGGTGACTTCTTCTTCCAGCCGGGTAAGGATGGGGTCGTGGAAAATGGTCCACCATTGCGCATCCGTGGTGGCGAGCGTGACCTGACTGCTTTCAGGCGGCAGGGTCTGCCGCCATGTGGCGGGGGCTTTCACCTGCGGGGCGTGGTAGTTCGGCCCTACGGTGCAGGCTGAAAAAGCCAGCAGGGCAGGCAGGGTCATTAGCTTAAGCCGCGGCCTGTTCAGGCTGTTGCGTGTGGGGTTACTGCCAGACATAGCGCGCATCTCCGGCGTGGGTGCCCTGCGGGTGGGAAGCCGTATCGATACTGACCTCAACCGACATGCCCACGCGCACTTTCGCGGCTTCCTTCTGGCCCGGATCGAATGTCAGCTTGACTGGAACGCGCTGCACCACTTTCGTAAAGTTGCCAGTGGCGTTGTCAGGCTGAATGGGGGCAAAGGCGACATCCGTTGCCGGAGCGATTGAGTCCACATGGGCCTTGAGCGGGTGGCCGGGAAAGGTATCGACCCAGACGGTCGCACTCTGTCCGGTCTGTACCTGTGTCAGTTGGGTTTCCTGAAAATTGGCCAGCACATAGGCTTCCTGTGTGGGAACGATTGCCATCACTGTCGTGCCGGGGTGTACATAAGCGCCAACGCGGGCACCACGGGCCCCCACCACACCGTCTACCGGGGCGGGAATGGTGCAGTAGGAAAGATTGAGGGCCGCCTGTTTTTCATCGCCACTGGCGCGCAGGAGCACGCCGCGTGCACGTTCAAGCTGAGCGCGCAGTACATTCACCTGTAATGTAGTGGCGCTGACAGCCGCAGTATCGCGCGCTGTGGCGGCGAGCGCTTCCTTTTCCTTCGCTTCGGAAGACTGTTTCTGTTCCACGGTGCCCGCACCACCCGCCGAGAGGGTGCGGTAACGTGCGAGGTTCTGCCGTGCGAACACCAGATCCGCTTCATCCGCCTGCACGGCGGCCTGTGCCTGCGCAATCAGCGCATCCTGACGGTGCAGGGCGGCTTCAAGGTTGGACACGTCGCCCTGTGCCGCCTGTACGGCACCGTGGGCCACATCCAGTGCAGCGCGGTAGTCATCATCTTCGATATGCACCAGTTCCTCACCGGCCTGTACGCGCTCGTTGTCCTGTGCCGTTACCCGGTCGATCCGGCCTGCTACCTTGGGCGCGACAAGGGTGAAATCGGCCGTGACATAGGCATCGTTGGTGTACTGGTGAACGCCGTCACCAATAACCAGACGTGAGCCGAGCCAGGCGACGCAGGACAGAGCCACGGCGGCGCATCCGGCGTAAAGGAGGGGTTTTCTGTAGATCATGCGAAGGGTGTTCCGAACAGTCAGGAAGCGGGATTGGGAGCGGAGTCTGAAGAAGGCAGGGGGCTGAGGGCAGGAGCGGGTGCAGGCTGTGTCGGTGCGGGGCGTGCGGGCGCACGGGGTGGGTAAACCCGCTTGGGCAGCACGAGGTTGAGCACCGCGTAACCAAGGCAGACCACCATCACCACCAGATAGATATCGGCCAGAGCCAGCACGAGGGCTTGCTCATGGACATAGGTATGAAAGACTTGCAGCGTGTTGTGTGCCACATGGGCCGTGTCGGGTGAGGTGCCAGCAAGCTGGCCGGCAATAGGGCTGCCAACACCATCCGCCGGGGTGGCGTGGGCGCTGCCATGGCCCAGCAGCATGGTGGAGTGATACTGTTCGCGGCGGCGTGTCAGAATGGAAAACAACGCAAAGGCGATGGCGTTTGCCAGACCTTTGAGCATGTTGACCATGCCCGAGATAAAGGGACCATCCGCTGGCCCCATGGCCAGTGTTGCCAGCATGAGTGTCGGGATAACCGTCATGGGCTGTCCCAGAATCTGCAGCATCTGGATGGGGTAGAAATTGTCGCGCACCCAGTCAGGTGTCAGCCACGTGCCTAGCCATGAGGCCCCGGCCAAGCAGAGCATGCCCGCCACCAGAACATAGCGGCAGTCTACCCGGGCACTGTTGCACAGGGCCGCAATGAGCGGGAGCATGATAAGTTGCGGCAATGCCACTACAAGTGAGACAGGGGCTGTCTGAATCGGGCGGTAGCCGCGTATTTCCTCAAGATAGGTAGCGGGAATTTCTGACAGCAGCGAACAGATGGCCAGAATACCGACCAGAGACAGCAGTGCCGCCTGAATGTTGCGTGATTTCCAGTACTGGATACGGAAATACGGGCTGGGGTGATACGCCTCGTTGATGACAAACACCACAAACGCCGCCAGCCCCCAGAAGGTCAGATGCGTGATCAATGGCGAGCGGAACCAGTCCAGCCTGTCTCCCTGATAGAGTACGGTTACGAGGGAGATAATGGCGGGCAGGCCAACCATGAGCCCGAACCAGTTGAATTTTTCGAAGCGTTCCAGATGCACGGGGTCTTTGGGCAGGCCATAGGCCATCATGCCGATGGCAAGTACTGCCATGGGAATGATTTCCCAGTAGAGCCAGTGCCAGCCGAGGTTTTCAAACCAGAAGGCTCCAGCGGCAGGCCAAGGTTGGGGCCGAATGTGGCGCTCATGGCGTAGCCGCCAATACCGAAAACACGGATTTCAGGCGGCAGGTATTTGAGCATGACGGTCATGAGCACAGGCGGCAGGCAGCCGGCCGTCATGCCCTGCATGGCCCGTAACATGCACAGCGATGTTACATCGGGCATGAAAGGGGCTGGTATGGCCAGCAGCGCCATGGCCGCCGTCATGAAAATGGAAAAACGGTAGATCGAGAAAGTCATGTAAAACCACGGCGTAAAAGCCATGGCGGCAATGTTGAACGCTTCGTACAGTGTGATCAGCCACGTTCCTTCATCATGGCCTATGTGCATGGCGCCCCGGATATCGGCCAGACCGATTTCCGTTACATGCTCGTTGAACCCCGCGACATGCACGGCCAGCAGCATGCCAAGGCAGCCGATAACGGTACGCAGGCCAAAAGGCGGAATATAGGATGGCAGCGCCGGTGCGGCATGAATGACCGGAGCAGGGCCGCCAGAGGGCGCGGGATGTGTCATGGCTGGTATGATCAAAGGAAAGCCGCCGCGAAAAAACCCTCATTTCCGGCAGAAGATGATTCCACTTTTCGGAACCATTAAATCTGGTCTCTGCGCCAGATGATGTCTAAAACTGGAAGGATGAGACAGTACGACCTCGATCTGCTACGGTATCTGCACGTGCTGGTGGAAGAAGAGAGCGTGTCGGCCGCGGCCCGGCGCATGCAGGTGAGCGAACCCGCGATGAGCCGCCATCTGGCCAAGCTGCGGCGGGTTTTTTCCGACCCTATTCTGGTGCAGTCCGGCCGTCGGATGACGGCTTCCTCCTTTGCCACGGGTATTCTGGCCCGTGTGCAGGAGGTGGTGCGGATGGCCGATGCGCTGATAGAAACACAAGCACTGGCCGATCTGCCAATATGGCCCCTACCTTTACCATCCGAGCCAATGACCTGATCATCGCCGCGATTGGCCTGCCGCTGCTTAGGGCTCTGCGGCATGACTGCCCGCAATGCGATATTATTTTCGCCCCCGAGGTGGATGACCCCGCCTCCGATCCGCTGCGCCATAACAGCATAGACCTGTACATAGGGGCTACGGACGCACTCAAGCCCGAGATCCGCCGCCAGACCCTGTTCCGTGACAGGATGTACGGTCTGGTGCGCAAGGGGCACCCTATTCTGGATCAGCCCCTGACCCCGGACAGCATGGTGCAGTATGACTATATCAGTGTATCGCGCCGGGGGCGCGCACGCGGGCCGATTGACTGGGCCTTGCGTGACTACGGCCTGACACGGCGGATCACCATGGTGGTGCCGAATTATCATGCCATGATTGAAACCATGGCCAAAACCGATCTGGTGCTGGCCATACCGGGCATGGTGCTTGAAAACATTTCCATGGACCGGCTGGGGCTGGCGTCTTTCGAGTTTCCGCTGGCTCTACCGTTTATTGAGGCGTTTCAGGCATGGCATCCGCGCCGGGATACGGACCCGGTGCATCGCTGGCTGCGGGAGACCCTTTTTCGGGTGACGCGGCATGTCTTTGCCGACCGGACACTGGTGTCATGACGGGGATCATGCCAAAGACAGAACAGAGCTGGAGCATAGACATGCGTGCTCGGGCCTGTGTCTGAACAAAACAGGAAGCCTGCGCTGTGAACGAAGCCGTATTGCTGTCAAACCCGAAGGTGATTCCGGTCATTCTGTCCGGGGGATCGGGGAGCCGTTTATGGCCGCTGTCACGGGGTAGCTATCCCAAGCAGTTCTGGCGGCTTTTGGGCGAGCATACGCTGTTGCAGGACACCGTGCTGCGCAGCAGTGGCATCGGTCTGTCCGCACCGGTTATCGTATGCAATGCGGAGCACCGCTTCATTATTGCCGAGCAGTTGCGTGAGGTCGGCGTGACGGACGCCACCATCGTGCTGGAGCCGGAGGGGCGTAATTCCGCTCCGGCTGTGGCGGCTGCAGCGTTTCTGGTGGCCGAACAGGACCCGGATGCCATTTTGTGGATCATGACCGCCGATGCCGCGATTGGCGATGTGCCTGCCCTGTCCCGTGCGCTGGATAAGGCCGTTGCAGCCGCTGCCGAAGGCTATGTGGTGACATTTGGCATGCGGCCCACCCGTGCGGAAACGGGTTATGGCTATATTGAACAGGGGGCGGAACTGCCGGGCGTGCCGGGTGCATGGACTGTCTCCCGGTTTGTGGAAAAACCCTCGGCAGAGGTGGCGGCAACACTTGTGGCCGACAGCCGCTATTTGTGGAATTCGGGCATGTTCATTGCCCGTGCCCGCACCTTTTTGGAAGAAACCCGCGCCCATGCGCCGCAGGTTTTCGACGCGGTGCAGCAGGCCGTATCCCGGCGTGTGGCGGATCTGGATTTCGAGCGTCTTGACCCGGCTTCGTTCTGTGCTGCCCCGGATATTTCGGTGGACTATGCCATTGCCGAGCGCACCGCACTGGCCGCCACCGTGCCGGGAGATTTCGGCTGGTCGGATATCGGAAGCTGGGACGCCTGTGGGAACTCAGCCCCAAGGATGAAGACGGCAATGCCGTGCATGGCGATGTCTTTCTGGATGACGCCCGCAACTGTTATGTCCGCTCTGAAGGTATTCTGACCACCGTGTGCGGGGTCAGTGACCTTGTGGTGGTGACCACGCGTGATGCGGTCATGATTTCGCACCGTGACCGGGCACAGGATGTCAAGAAAATGGTCGCCCGCCTGACGCATGCAGGACGGCAGGAGGCAACAGCCCATAACCGCATCTACCGCCCATGGGGATTTTACGAAGGACTGATTCAGGGCGAGCGTTTTCAGGTCAAGCGTATTGTGGTGCAGCCGGGGCAGAAGCTGTCGCTGCAGAAGCATTTCCACCGTGCCGAACACTGGGTGGTTGTGGCAGGTACAGCGCTGGTGACCAAGGCGGAAGACATTGTGATGCTGCGTGAGAACGAGAGCATCTATTTGCCGCTTGGCATTGTACATCGTCTGGAAAATCCGGGTAAGATTCCTCTCACGCTGATCGAGGTTCAGTCCGGTCCTTATCTGGGTGATGACGATATCGTGCGGATAGAAGATGTGTACAGCCGCGCCTGAAATCGGCCTGACAGTAGGCCCGTCGGGTTATGGCGCGGGCGGAGAGAATCATGAAAATCGTTATTGTATGTGATTCCTTCAAAGAAAGTCTGTCTTCACTTTCTGTGGCCGAGGAAGTGGAGGCAGGTTTCAGGGCTGTTTTTCCTGCTGTCGAATGTATCAGCCTACCTGTTGCCGATGGGGGTGAAGGCACGGTGGATGCACTGGTGCATGCAACGGCGGGCCAGTTTCGTCTCCACCACGTAACAGGCCCCATGGGTGATCTCGTGCAGGCGCGTTACGGTGTGCTGGGCGATGGCCGAACTGCTGTTATCGAAATGGCCGCCGCCGCCGGGCTGGACCTTGTACCCCGTGCCGTGCGCGATCCGCGTATTGCCACCACTTTTGGGCTGGGCCAGCTTATCCTGCATGCGCTTGATAGCGGATGCCGCCGCTTTATTCTGGGTCTGGGCGGTAGCGCCACCAATGATGGTGGGGCGGGTATGGCACAAGCATTAGGCGTGCGCCTTCTAGACCAGAACGAACAGGAACTACCAACTGGCGGTGCTGCCTTGCAGGCCCTCGCCCGGATCGACACCAGCGCACTCGACCCCCGTTTGGGTGAGTGCGTGTTCGAAATTGCCTGCGATGTTGATAACCCCCTGACTGGCGAGCACGGGGCCTCCGCCGTTTTCGGGCCGCAGAAAGGGGCTACCCCGGATATGGTAGCCCTGCTGGATACAGCACTTATCCGCTTTGGCGAGGCACTCGAAGCACTGGGCAGCACCGGCATTATGACAGCACCGGGGGCTGGTGCTGCGGGTGGTCTTGGAGCGGGGGCTTCTGTCTTTCTGGGGGCGAAGCTACGGCCCGGTGTGGATATCGTGCTGGATGCGCTGGCACTGGACACCGCACTGGTGGGGGCTGATCTGGTGATTACCGGAGAAGGACGGCTGGACGGCCAGACCGCACGTGGAAAAACCCCGGTGGGCGTGGCCCGCCTTGCCCGCCAGCATGGTGTTCCGGTTATTGCACTGGCGGGTGCGCTGGGTGCCGGGTACGAGGCAGTTTATGATCACGGGATCAGCGCCGTGTTCAGTGTTGTCAACCGTCCCTGCCTGCTGGAAGAAGCATTGGCCGATGCGCGGCCCAACATTCGTGGAACCGCCCGCAATATTGCAGCTCTTTTGGCACTCTCGCCTAAAGATGTGTTATCGCCTGCTTGAAATGGGCCGCTGAAATCTAATGTTTTCTGTGCAGAGTGTTTCTAGCGCACCTGTATAGTGACGGACGCCGCACGGCCCTGTGCGTCGATTACGGCCACATGGGCAAAACCCGGCTCGTCTGGCAGCCATGAAGGTGTCAGGCCGGGCAGGGTTGTCAGCAGTTTGTTATTGACCATCCAGCGATAAGGCTGTGCGCCCCCCGATGCCTCCAGCCCGATGGGGGTTACTGTGCCATCCTGCCCGAAGCTTTCGATAACCGCTCCATTTGGCGGTGAGAGCACGCGTGGCTCCTGCTGTTCGGGCAGCACCCGTAGGGAAGGAGCCAGCGGGGCAAGGGCGGGCAGGGGCATGCCGGTGCTGGAAGGCGTGGTGGGCAGCGTATCCATGATCCGCGCCATGACGGGGGCTGCAATATGCAGCCCGGTTATGCCGGGGCTGGAAGCGCCATCTGGTCGGCCAGCCCAGACAATAACCACCCAGCCGGATTGTATGCCAGCGGCCCAGGCGTCCCGCTGTCCGTAGGACGTGCCGGTTTTGAAGGCGATGGAGCGTTCAGCGTTACCTTGTGCGGCATCGGGCAAAGGTGTGCCGCGCAGAATACCAAGAACCTGCCGCGCCACAGCACTGCTGAACAGGCGTGATGGCTGGGCGTTGGGCACAGGCCATGAAACGCTTGGGGGTGTGCTAAGGCCATCATGTGCGAGCGCATTATAGAGCCGCGCCAGATCAAGCATGCGTATGCCAGCCCCGCCCAGTGCCAGCGCAAGGCTGGGGGTGGCGCCTCGTGGCAGGCGCAGATCAACGCCGTTATCATGTAGTGTCGCGATGAAATAACGCGCCCCGATCAGGTTGAGCGCTTGCACGGCGGGCAGGTTGTAAGACTGTTGCAGGGCCGTGCGCACGGTGGTGGTGCCGTGGAAAATGCGGTCATAATTGCGGGGCGCGTAGTTTGCAAAACGCGTTGCACTGTCATGCATAAGCGTATCGGGGGCCAGAACGCCCTGCTGGAAAGCCAGCCCGTAGATGAACGGTTTTAATGTGGAGCCCGGCGAGCGCCAGGCCGTTACCATATCCATTGCGCAGCCGGGACAGCTATTGCCAGCATTGCCTGCCCAAGCGGCAACGCTGGCATCGGGCCGAAGCACAAGCGCTGCCCAGCCGCCGAGGCGTGGGGGCGGGGTTGCGTGCAAGATACGCAGCACGGTTGCCTGTGTTGTGTGCTCAAGGCTGGTTCTGACAGGGCCACGTGCGCCAGTGTGCCATAGATACGCTAACAGGGAGGGGGCATCATGCGGGCTATGCGCGGTGCCAATGTGCCACGCCAGACTGTCCGGGCTGGTGGCACCCGTGCGGGCCAGCACAAGGGCAGTTGCCTGCCGCGCGGCCTGTGGGTGGCGGTCGGGCCGCAGGGTGGTGGGGCGTCTGGGTAGGGCGACCAGCAGGGCCGCTTCCGTTGGGTTTAGATGGGCAGGTTCATGGCCGAACCAGAAGAGCGATCCAGCGGTAATGCCTTCTATGGCACCCCCTTCAGGGGCAAGCGTCAGATACAGGTCGAGCACGCCTGTATGGCCGTAACGCCATTCGAGCTGGAGGGCGCGCAGGGCATCCTGAACCTTGCCGCGCCATGTGTGGCGGTGCGGGGTAAGGAGCCGGGCTGTCTGCATGGCCAGCGTGGAGCCGCCTGAAACAATATGCCCACGGAAGGCGAGCTGCCCGGCGGCCCGCAGGATGGAAAAGGGGTCCACCCCCGGATGCCACCAGAAGCGCCGGTCCTCGGTTTTGAGCAGCAGCGCCAGATAGGCCGCATCGACTGCGGCGTGGTTTGTGGTCAGCCGCCAGCTTCCATCCGTGCTGACGCGCCCATCAAGCCGGGTGTGCGTGGCATCATACAGAACAAGGGCCTGCGCGTGGGCACGGCGCAGGTCCGGGGGAAATAGGTGGTCGAGTGTCAGGGCCAGAATGCTGCCCACAAGACAGGTCAGCAGCCCCCCCGCT
This sequence comes from Acetobacter papayae JCM 25143, assembly GCF_000613285.1. Lineage (GTDB taxonomy): Bacteria > Pseudomonadota > Alphaproteobacteria > Acetobacterales > Acetobacteraceae > Acetobacter > Acetobacter papayae. The sequence continues at coordinate 30,813 of NZ_BAIN01000004.1, forward strand.
ATAGCCAGACGGAGCCATGAAGGGGGGTGTTTCTGACCGCTTTCAGGGCGGCTCATCGTGGTCGATGGTCGTTGTTCCGGCAGCGGTGCGGGCGGTCTTGGTGGGCTGGTAGATATCCTGCACCACCGTTTCAGGGCGCAGGAAATGGCCGGGCGTTACGGCCCGCACACTATAGGCAAAACGGAAGGCACCGGCTGGCAGGGCATTATGGTCCTTGCTATCCGTATCGTCTGTTTCTTCCACGCTATTCGCGTCGATATTGAAGGCGGCGACAAAACGGTCATCCCCGACTGAAATGGAACGCGCGGCGGTGGTTTGCCCAAGGAAGGGCAGCCCGTTGTCGGTGTCGTCGCTATTTTCGGAACCACCACTGAGCGCACCTTCAATTTCCCAGCCTGCGGGCAGCATGTCGGTTATGACGCATTGGTGCGGATAGCGGTCTTTTACCGTGCCGTTGATAATCACCACAAAGCGGTCGTTCTGGCGCAGATAATCGGGGTTAACCGGCTGGCCATCCATGTTCAGGGTGGAAACAGTCAGCGTAAACCCTTTTGATATGGGTTTTGCGGCTTCCTTGGGCGCGCCGTTTGTCGTGACTGAAAGCCAGAGCGGGGTGCTGCCAGCATTGGTGAGGTATATCCCTGCTGTTCGGCTGGGGTAGGTGTAAAGGCAACCGGCAGGTTCAGAGGTTCGGGCAGACGCTTGCCGTTGATGGCAATGGCCCGTCCGGCATTTTCATGGTTGAGTGCGCTGGCGGTTTCCAGCAGGTTGACCTTGCTCTGCTCCAACAGGTCCGCAGGGTTGGGGGCCAGCGTGGCAAAGCGGTCCACAAGATGTTGCGCCAGTGCCGTATCGCCGCTTTCGGCGGCGACCGCCGCCAGCCCTGTCAGGTCACGGACATAAATCCAGTATGCTGCGTCAAACGGGTAAGGCTGCCTGATTCTGGGGGGCACAAGGGCTTCGCGCGCAAAGGCAAACACGTCATGGCCTGCGTTGCGCTGGTTGGCCAGCATCAGCCCGCCCGCCAGATGGCCGAGTGCGAGGGCACTCGCCTTTGTGGCGTTTGCTGCGTCTGAACCCCAGAACAGAGTGCGTTTCTGGTCGCTTCCACCAAAGATATTGATGTTGTCGTACAGCGCACGCAGGGCTGGTGCATTTGGGCGTCCGGCCTGTGCCAGCACATAAAGCGCATAGGCGCGGGTATCGGGGGTTATTGTGGTGTCGGTCGTATCGCTGTCAGTGTTGGAGGCATTGGCCTGTTCTGTAGCAAGCCAGTCCAGTGCGCGGTTGAGAGCGGGTTGGGGCACGGCATAGCCCGCGGTTTTGGCCCGGCTGAGGAAATCAACAAGATAGATCTGTGTTGACGGCAGGGTCCCACCATCGTTCAGGCGCCAATCGCCAATGCGCCCACCTGCATCCTCGCGGTTGAGCAGTGTCGTGATGGCATTGCGGATAAACGGATCCACTCCCCCTTCGACCAGCTCCGCGCCCAGATGTTCATGCCCTTTGAAGGACAGCAGGGCGCGCGCGGTAGAGGCAAGGTTTTCCGATGATCCCCATGAAATATCCTGCAGGGATTGCAAAAGCCCGATCGTGTCCACGCCATTCACGCCGGTATAGCTGAGTGTCAGCGTGGCACCGGGCTCGAAATCCGCCAGCAGGTTGGGGGGGAGCGTATAGGACTCTCCGGGTGCCTGCTGGTGGGTCAGCGAGCGTGTCATGGGCAGGTGGCCTGCGCGCACCTGAATATCCCACGCGCGGGTTAGCAGGGTATGGCCGCTGGCATCATGCAGTGTTGCGGTAATATGGGCGATGCCCGGTGCCTGCGCGCTTAATGTGGTGGGGAAACTTTTGCGGGTTCCCTTTGTCAGATCAGCCGCGAAGTCATGCGCGCCGGTGAGTGTTACAGGCCCATCAGCCTTGAGGCTGACGGTGTAATGCCCGGTGGCGCCGTCTGTATTTACTAGAGAGACAAGGCTGGTGGCGGTATCGCCCGGCGCAAGAAAGCGTGGCAGCGTTATTTCTGTAAAGACAGGGTCGCGCACGATGGTTTCTGCACTGCCGGTGCCAACGGCATCATCACGCCATGCGGTGGCCATCAGGTCCAGCGTGCCTTCAAAGTCCGGTACATCCAGCGTGACGACAGCATGGCCGCTGGCATCAGCGTGACCTCGCCAGAAAAAAGCGAGACCACGCGGGTAGATGTCACGGCCAGCGCACTACCCTGACCACCCCCTTCATCCCCACCTTCGTGGATGGCGCCGGCAAGGCCGGAGGGAGTGAGCAGGTGTGCATACGTGTCTGTCACATCAATGGCCAATGCCTGCTGGCCATAAAGAGATTTGAAGATATCGGGCTGTTTCCAGTCTGTCAGTCCGATAATACCCTTGTCCACGGCGGCGAGCGTCAGGTGCAGGGGGCCTGTCTGCCCCCCTTTGATGGTTACGGGGATGCTCAGCTTCGTGCGGGACCGCACGACGTCCGGAGCCTTGAGCGAAACCGACAGGCGGTGTGCGGACTGATCCGTGCCGATATAGGCCAGCCCCACAGCGCGAATTGGCTCATGTGCCCGCGCAGGAGCGTCAAGCGGGCGGTAGAGTGTTGCCAGCACATAAGCGCCGCCGGGCCAGTCGGCTCCGGCCTGCACGGGAATATCCGCACCACCCTGCGGGATATCGAGCGTGCGGATGCTCTCGATATGATCCGTTGCGACAATAACCTGTGCTTTCCCGGCAAAGGGGGCCTCGATATGCACAGACGTACTGCCGTTGGGGGCGATGGTTGTCTCTTTGGGCGTAACGGTCAGGCGGTCGGGTGCGTTGGTCTGGCTGTTATCGGCCGACCACCAGCCGACATAGAACTTCCGCGAGCTTGAAACGCCTGTTGCCGGGTCGGTTACAACCAGCAGATAGCGTGCGGGGGCGAGAGACAGGGACAGGCTGGCGCGACCATTTTCCGCGGTGCTGGTGGTGCCATGCTGAACCGGCTCATCAATCACATGCTCATGAAAACTCCAGCGTCCGGCATCGTAAATCCAGTCATAAACGACGTTTTCGCGTGCGATGTTCCACGCAAGGTTCTTGATGGCCACGGGTTTGTCGTCTGGCCCGAGGGTGACAATATCCGCCGGAACAGACTGTGTTTCGCCACTTGAGCCGCTGTCCTGAGTGCTGATCCCGATAATGGGTTGTGTGCGGGCCAGCGGTAGCGAGAGGGTCTGTTTAACGGCGCGGCCTGTCGGCTCGAAAAGCGAGGCCTCTATGACTGCGCTCAGGGGGCGGTTCTGCCCGGAGGGAAGGTTAGGGGTAACGGAAAAGGTCGTATTGCCCTGATCGTCGGTGTCGGGCACGGCCAGTTTCTGGTTGTTTTCATCGAGTGTCTGCGTGCACAGGCCAAAGGTGTAACCACTCAGGCCGGGCAGGGGCGTGGTGTCGGCAATGATTTTGACCCAGCCTTCGCCGTGTAGTCCGGTGGCAGGGGCTCCGTACAGGTAACGTCCGGTGAGTTGAACATCCAGCTCACCAGTGGCCGGGAATGTCTTGGCACTGCTTGTGAGCGTGGTTTCCAGTGTCTGCGGCACAAAATCCTGCACCGAGAACGAGGCCCCGCCGATGGAGGGAGAGGTCGGGTCCGCATAGGCGGAGAGCGACCATGTGCCATGGGGGGCACTGCTGGCGAGCGTTTCCGTGGTGACAAAACCACCTCCGGCCCGTGCAGGCAGTGTTATGCGCTGGGCTTCAACGCCGTCAGGCCGTGTCAGGACAAGGACAAGCGGCTGGTTTGAAAGCGCGTTGCCTTTCTGGTCACGTAGCAAGGCTGTGACGTTTACGGTTTCACCCGGGCGGTACAGGCCACGGTCCGTAACCAGCACCGCCTGCTGTGCGCCGGGAGCCGGATGCCCGGCGGAGCCGTGGTCAGAAAAATCGAACCAGGACTGGTTGACCTGTAGCATTGCAAAATCGCCCTCAGCCCCCTGCGCCATGACAGAGACAGGGGCCAGAGCCTGCTGGCCGCGTAGTAGCCCGGGGGCGAACACGGCCTGCCCGCTGCTGTCGGTGGTGAGCTGGCCCAGTTCGTCGCCATTCTGGGCTATGAGCGAGACAGCGATGCCGGACAGAAGTTTTGCTGTTGCAAGTGAGCGGACAAAAACATGCAGCCCGTCATGTCCCTGAATGGCAGACAGGCCGATATCGGAGACATTGACCCAGTGCATTGCGAGTTCGTCACTATCCATGTCGGACTGGGTCGTGGTGAGCAGAATGCTTTTTTCTGCCGGTGTGGCGGCGTTTTCCGCTGTGACAAGATACAGGCCGGATTGTTTGCCCTGCACTACTCCTGCGAGCGGGAAAGCGGTTGTAACGGTTTTGTTGTGGTCGTTTCTGATATCCAGCACACCAGCCCAGACGCGGGTAAGCTGCGCATTGTGTAGGGACTGGAACTCCCATGAAGACATGGAGGTGGCGGACAGGTCGATCCGGGGGCCGTTATCGGTTGTTCCGCTCATGCGCAGGGAGGACGCCTTGGGCAGACGCCATACGACAATACGTGCACGATCCATGTTGACGCTCTGCACATCGACCCCTGCGGCGGTCAGGCGCGGCAGGATATAGCCATTTCCTGTCAGGGCCAGTTGCGGCATGCGGTCGCCCGTGGCAACGGACACGTGGACAGGTACAGCCAGTTTGCCGCCCTCCATGTCGCGCAGGCCGGGGGAAAGGGCGATCTGGTAGCGTGTGTTCCAGCCCAGCCCCCCAAGGCACAGATCTGTACCACTGACCCGTACATCGGGTTTGAAGCTGGGGGTCAGGGTCAGGTGGTCGGCGTATTGCGGGGCGGCTGCGCTGTCCAGAGGCTGGTCAAAGCGCAGGCAGGCCTCTGGCGTATCTCCACCCGTGTTGAGGGTAAGGCGCTGGAAGTTCAGCCGGGGTGAGCCGGGCATATCAGGTGGTGTGGGTGTTTTTGCGGCACACAGGGGCGTTGCAAGGTAGGCAGTTGCCAGAACGATCAGGGCAGTCTGCTGTAGTTTCATGTGGCGTGCGCTTCCCGTGGTAGCCGGATGGCTGACTGGAGCCACCTTCAAAATAAGGGGCGATACTAATCGCGCCAGTGGAAATGGTAAAACAAATTGTTTCTGGCAAATGATTTTCTGTTTTTACTATTCTTTAATCTGCCCAGCGCATAGTCGCCTGCCCGGATTGCGTAATACACGCAGTATTGCCAGTAGGGTGCAGCCCATGGCGGCGTGCCCGCCTGCCTGCCAGATATGCACGCCAGCGGCCAAATTTTGTGTTTCCCCGCGTATGGTGTGTGGCACTATGGCCGCCGGTCAGGAAAAGACCCGATAAAATCAGTCTGTTCTCAACAGGAGCCGGATTGAGTAAAAATTTCAGGGAGATGATCATGAAACTGAGCGCGCGCAACCAGATCAAAGGCACCGTCGTTAAAATTGAAAAAGGGGCCACGACATCGCATGTCAGTATCGAAATCGGCGGCGGGGTAGTGCTCATGGCGTCCATCACCAATGAAGCCGTGGCCGATCTCGCCCTGACACAAGGCGCTTCCGCTTATGCCGTTATCAAGCATCGGATGTCATGGTAGGGGTTGAGTAAGGCTTACGGTCTCTGACAGGCTGCATAAGTCAGGTGAATATCCGGTGATGTTCACCACCCCTCATCCCATTCGGGCCTACCCCTGAAATAATCGGCCAGAAAATCCGATAATACCCGCACTTTCAGTGCAAGATGGCGGGCAGGCGGGTAGAGCGCATGCACGCCCAGAGGTGGGGCCTGCGCATCCAGCAAGAGGGGAACCAGCCTGCCTTCGCGCAGTTTTGGCCCGGCAATAAAGCTGGGCAGTAGTGCCACGCCCAGTCCGCGTTCAGCCGCCATGAGACAGGCCTCGCCATTGGAAAGGGTAATCCGCCCCGTAACAGGAATGGTGATGGACTGGCCCGATACCGTATTGCGGAATGGCCAGCTATAGGGGTTACGGAAATTGGTGTCGATAATGCATTCGTGGTGCGTCAGGTCTTCGGGTGTTGTGGGGGTGCCATGCGCTTCGAGATAGGCGGGAGAGGCAACCATGACAATTCGGGCATCACAAAGCCTGCGGGCAATCAGGCTGCTGTCTGATAACTGGCCAATGCGCACGGCAAGGTCAAAGCCATCCTCGACCAGATCAGCCAGACGGTCGGAAAAACTGACATCGAATTTCAGGGTCGGGTAGCGTTCGGCAAAGTCCAGCAGGGCGGGCATGAGTTGGGCGGAGCCGAACGACATGGGAGCCGTTATGCGTAGGCGGCCGGAGGGTGCGCCGCTGGTGTTGCGTATGGAGGCATCCAGCTCATCACGCTGTTCGAGCAGAACTTTGATACGCTCGTAATAAACCTGCCCGATTTCCGTTGGGGACAGAGCCCGGGTGGTGCGTTTGATAAGCTGGACACCCAGATCGGTTTCAAGCCGGGACAGCATTTTGGAGGCCTGACCGCTGCTGACCCCCATGCGCTCGGACGCCGCGACGAAACTCCCTGTTTCGAGAACGGAGACGAACAGACGGTCCAGACTGATGCGGTCAACCATACATGGCCCCTAGGCTAAAGGCTCCGCTGATGCCGGAGGCAGGCAAGTGTGAATGAAGGCGGCCGCCTGCGCAACGCCCTCTGCGGAGAGTGTATGCTCAACACCGGGCAGGATAACGGTTTTGACGGCTACCTCTGCCTGCTCCAGCGCCTGTGCTGCGCGGGAGGCCTCCCTTACCGGCATGATGGGGTCCGCATCGCCATGCACCAGCAATACGGGGGTATGCAGGGCTGGCGTGTAAGGGAGTGGTGAGGCCAGACGGCCAGAAAACGCCACCACTCCGGCCACGGGCCAGCGGCCGGAAACAACCGCGTCCAGCGCCATGATCGAACCTTGTGAAAACCCGACCAGCACCACGCGCTCTGGCTGACCCGCCAGACCGGCATCATCCATGCAGGCCAGCAGGGTCGTATCAAACGCGGCGCGGGCCGAGGCAACCCGTTCTGCCCTGTTGGTGTCTGTCACACCCTGAATGCTGAACCATTGCCGCCCCATTGGGGCATGGTCAAAGGCAAAGGGCGCATCGGGGGCTGCAAAGGCAAGGTCTGGTCTCTGGGTGGACCATTGCCGGATAACGGGGGCAAAAGCAGCCCCGTGGCTGCCAACACCGTGGAGCAGAATGATAAGCCGCGGCTCATGGCTGATAGCCCTTTCCGCGTGCCGTAGGGCTTAGATAGTGTGCCCAGGCAAGATCAGGCCCGAGCGGGACGATGGTGGTGGGGTTGAGGGCTTTGATCGAGTAATAGCCTGTTTTGATATGATCGAGGTTAACTGTTTCCGCAACGCCGGGCACCGCCAGCATGCGCTCAAGGTGGCGGCTGAGAGCTGGGTAATCCGCGATCCGTCGGCGGTTGCATTTGAAAAGCCCATGATAGGCGGCATCAAAACGCACCAGTGTGACAAACAGACGGATATCGGTTTCCGTCAGTGTGTTGCCCACAAGCCAGCCATCGTGCTGGCTCAGTCGGGCTTCGAGCGTGTCGAGCATGCCAAAGACATCCAGAAAGGCCTCGTCATACGCTTCCTGCGTTGTGGCGAACCCGGCGCGGTAAACCCCGTTGTTAAGACGCTGGTAGAGGCTGTCGTTCAGGGTATCGATCTGGGGTTGCAGGGCTATGGGGTACAGATCGTATTCAGCCGAGGCCAGAGCCCCAAAACCGGCATTGAACATGCGGACAATATCGGCGGACTCGTTGTTGACGATGGTGCGGGTTTTCTTGTCCCACAGCACCGGCACGGTTGCGCGGCCGGTAAAATGCGGGTCTGCACGGGTATAGAGCTCATGTATCCACGTGGCGCCATTGAGTGTGTCTTGGTCGGCCCCCGGATAATCGCCAAAGCGCCAGCCCTGATCGGTCAGGAACGGTTCCACCACAGACAGGGACACGCTCTCTTGCAGCCCTTTCAGCCTGCGTGCGATCAGTGTGCGCGAGGCCCATGGGCAGATTAGCGCCACATACAGGTGGTAGCGGTCTTTTTCGGCGGTAAACCCACCCGTACCGGTCGGACCGGGGCGTCCGTCCGGTGTTACCCAGTTTCGGAAGGATGAGGTCTGGCGGACAAAACCGCCCTTTGCATCCTTGTTCTGCACGGGTTGCCAGTTTTCAACCCATTTTCCATCCACGAGCATAGGGGGCCTCTGTTCCTGTATTGGGGGACCATATGGCTGAAACGGCCCTGAAGGACTTGTGTTTCAGGCGCATACTGTATGAACCCCTGTGTAGGCTCTCCTGCCTGTGCTGAGTATCGGGGCGAATGGCACTGCATTTCTTCCGTAAAGGAATGAATGGGGGTGGCCACATCCTGCCGATGAAAGGGCATGCAATCAGTGTTCAGGTGGGATAAAAGGTTTTCAGAAAACAAAGGGCCATTCAATGAACACCGGATGCGCATCACTGTCGGGTCTGAGCGCACCATTGTTCGGGCTTGTGCTGACTGGGGGGCAGAGTCAGCGCATGGGCACGGACAAGGCCGCCCTGCCATATGCGGGCCAGCCGCAGCTTGTGCGGGCGTTTACCCTGCTGAGCCCGCGGGTGGCATCCTGTTTTGTCTCGTTGCGTGAGGCGCAGCGTAACGACCCGTTGCGGCGGCACTATCCTGCCATTGTCGATACGCTGGAGGGGTGTGGGCCTATTGCGGGGCTTGTTGCGGCCCATACGGCGTATCCTGACGCGGCGTGGCTGGTGCTGGCTTGTGATATGCCACTGATGGACGGTGCCAGCTTGATGTGCTGATCGCGCAGCGCGCGCCCCGCTACCATGCGGTAGCGTTCAGGAGTGAGCATGATGGCCTGCCCGAACCATTCTGCACGATCTGGGAACCTGTGGCCCTTGAGCTGCTGGGTCAGCAGGTGGCGGCGGGCAGGCTGAGCCCGCGCCGGGTGCTGGTGGGGGAGGCCACACGGGTTGTACCAGCCCCTAGCCCCGTGGTGCTGCATAATGTCAATACCGGGCAGGAGCGTGAAAGAGCCGTGGAGATGATGAACACCATGCGGAATGTAGCCAGAAATGGGTGAGGGTTCCGGCACGCGGCTTTCGCCCCTGCGCCCCCTGTTTGAAACGCTGGACGTGACAGCGCTGGACAGCCCCGATGCGCCAGTTGCACTCAATGTTGCGGATGAAGTGCCAGTCAGGCTGGTTTTCAACGATATTTTCCCACACGGCACCATGATGCTGACGCCTGATGATCTGGAGGATTTCGCGTTTGGCTACTGCCTGACCGAACAGATTGTGCAGGGCGTGGAGCAGATCCGTTCTGTCAGGGTGGTGGATGAGGGCGATGGTCTGGCATTGCATATCGTCATAACCGGAGAGCGGCTTACTCTGCTGCTCCGGCGCAGGCCCCGTGCCCAGACAGGCCATTCGAGCTGCGGCCTGTGTGGGAGCGATGATGTCCCTACCCCTGAGGATGTGGGCTGCGCGCCGCTGGCATGGGGGGGAGAAATTGCCGCTGAGGCCGTGCTGGATGCCCTGCACGCGCTTGAGGCGTGCCAGACGCTGAATGCCGCAACCCGTATGGTGCATGGTGCGGCTTGGGCTGACCCACAGGGGCGGATTCTGCTTATCCGTGAGGATATCGGGCGGCACAATGCGCTGGATAAACTGATTGGTGCGCGCATGCGCGCTCATGCCCGGCCTTCAGCCGGAATATGCGTGCTCACCAGCCGGTACTCGTTTGAAATGGCGCTCAAGACCGTGCGGGCAGGCATGGATATGGTTGTGGCGGTTTCTGCCCCCACGGGCCGGGCTCTGCGGCTGGCTGAAAGCATGAACCAGACCGTAATCGCCATTGCGCGGCCGCACAGGCAGTTTGTCTTTTGTGGGGGGCAGCGTCTGGTTGGGCGATAGGGAAAACAGGTGTGGGGAGGTTAAAAGTGCCAGTATCCGGGTATTGGGGGAAATAGTACCAAGTTAATCACTATAATTCCCTATATATAGATAAAGTGACGGTATTCTTAAAATTTGAAATTATAAGACACAATGTCTTGATTAGGATCAAAGACATAGTAAACCGTACGTGTTTCAAATATTATCCATTTTGTAGCGATCAGAATAACAGGACACATCCTTATGACGAGCCTTGGGCGCAGAGCGTTTTTGGTGAACACCGGCACATGCGTCGCGGGTGCCAGTGCTATTGCTCTGGGGTTTGTCCCGCCCCGCGCGCAGGCGCAAGAAACGCGGCAGTACAAGCTGCTCCGCGCGCGTGAGACACGCAATAACTGCACCTACTGCTCGGTTGGCTGCGGTATTCTGATGTATTCTCTGGGAGACGGCGCAAAAAACGCCAAGCCTTCCATTTTCCATATCGAAGGGGATCCGGATCACCCCGTAAGCCGTGGCTCCCTTTGCCCCAAGGGTGCCGGGCTGGTCGACTTCATTCACAGCGAAAGCCGCCTGCAATACCCGTCCTATCGTGCGCCCGGCAGTCAGGAGTGGAAGCGCATAAGCTGGGAAGAAGCGACCGACCGCATCGCCCGTCTGCTCAAGGATGACCGCGACAAGAACTTTATCCAGACCAACGCGAAAGGTGAGCGTGTCAACCGCTGGGTCAGCACCGGCATGTTGGCTTCTTCCGCCGCCAGTAACGAAACAGGGCTGCTGGATTTCAAGTTCGCCCGCTCGTTGGGTATTGTAGCGCTGGATTGTCAGGCCCGGCTTTGCCACGGGCCAACCGTTTCCGCGCTCGGTTCAAGCCTTGGCCGTGGGGCCATGACCAATAGCTGGGTGGATATCAAGAACGCCAATGTCGTGCTGATCATGGGCGGCAACCCGGCGGAAGCGCACCCGGTTGGTTTCAAATGGGTTATGGAAGCCAAGATCCGCAACGCCGCACATGTGATGGTGGTGGATCCGCGCTTTAACCGTAGTGCAGCGGTGGCGGATTTCTACGCGCCAATCCGGGCCGGGTCCGATGCCGCTTTTCTGCTCGGTGTCGTCAATTACCTGCTGACCCATGACAAGATCCAGCATGAATATGTTGCGGCATATACCAATGCAGCCCTGATCGTGCGGGATGATTTCCAGTTTCATGATGGGCTGTTTACTGGGTACGATGCGAAAACCCGCAGCTATGACATGGCCTCGTGGGAATATGAGCGTGATGAGCAGGGCTATGCGAAAAAAGACCCCACGCTGCAAAACCCGCGCTGTGTGCTGAACCTGCTGCGTGAACACGCAAGCCGCTACACGCCTGAACTTGTCTCGCAGATAACCGGCACGCCGGAAAAGGATTTTCTCCATGTTTGCGAAACACTGGCCGCCACCAGTGTTCCCGATCGCACCTCCACCATCCTGTTCGCGCTGGGGTGGACCCACCACACGAATGGTTCGCAGATTATTCGCACGGCCGCCATTGTTCAGATGCTTCTGGGCAATATTGGTATGCCCGGTGGTGGCATGAACGCCCTGCGGGGCCATTCGAACATTCAGGGCTATACCGATCTGGGCCTGCTTTCCACCCGCCTGCCCGGTTACATGAACCTGCCCAAGGACAGCCAGCAGACACTTGATACCTATCTGCAGGACACGACCCCCAAGGCTGATGAACAGGGTGAGGTCAATTACTGGCACAATACGCCCAAGTTCTTTGTCAGTCTGATGAAAACCCTTTGGGGCGATCATGCGACGCTGCCAATAACTGGGGTTATGAATGGCTGCCCAAATGGGATCGCAGCTATGACATGCTGGCCTATTTCGACCTGATGGGGCAGGGCAAGGTTAACGGCTATATCGCGCAGGGTTTCAACCCGCTGGCCGCCATGCCAGACAAGAACCAGATGCGCGATGCGCTCTCCAAGCTCAAATTTCTGGTCACGATCGACCCGCTTGATACGGAAACAGCCAATTTCTGGCAGAATCAGGGTGTGTATAACGACGTAAAACCCGAAGAGATTCATACCGAGGTTTTCCGTCTGCCCTCCACCTGCTTTGCCGAGGAAAATGGCTCCATTGTCAATTCCGCGCGGTGGCTGCAATGGCACTTCGCCGGGGCGAAACCGCCGGGCGAGGCATGGGGCGATGGCCGTATTCTGGGCACGATCTTTACCAAGCTGCGCGCTCTTTACGCCAAGGAAGGCGGCGTATGCCCCGAGCCTGTGCTGAACATGCAGTGGAACTACCGCGACCCTGAAGAGCCCACGGCAGAAGAAGTGGCGCGTGAAGCCAATGGGTACGCTCTGGCCGATATTCAGGATGCGTCTGGCGCGGTTGTCGTGCGCAAGGGCGAGCTGCTGCCTGATTTCTCGGTTATGAAAGATGATGGCACGACAAGCAGCTATTGCTGGATTTTTGCCGGGTCATGGACGCAGGCAGGCAACCAGATGGCCCGGCGCGACAATACTGATACCGGGCTTGGCAACACACCGGGCTGGGCCTGGGCGTGGCCAGCCAATCGGCGTTTGCTCTATAACCGCGCCTCTCTTGACCCGCAGGCCGCCCATGGGACCCGCGCCGCCAGATTATCGAATGGAACGGACAGCGCTGGACAGGGGCCGATGTGGCGGATTATCCGCCTACCTCGCCGCCGGCCAGCGGAGTTGGACCTTTTATTATGCAGAGCGAAGGCGTGGCGCGCCTGTTCTCGCGCAAGGGGCTGGTGGATGGCCCGTTCCCCGAGCATTACGAACCGACAGAAAGCCCCATTATGGGCGGCGCACTGGGCAAGACCGTGCGGCACAACCCGGTTGCACGCATGTTCCCTGATGACGTGTCGCGCATGGGCAAGCCTGAACAGTTCCCTTATGTGGCCACAACCTATTCCGTTACGGAGCTGTTCCGCCACTGGACAAAACATTCACGGCTGAACGCCATTATGCAGCCCGAACAGTTTGTCGAAATTGGTGATCGTCTGGCGGGCAAGCTGGGTATTGCGGCCGGGGATATGGTGCGCGTTTCCTCACAGCGTGGCTATATCGAGGCCAAGGCCGTGGTGACCAAGCGGCTCAAGCGGCTGAATGTGCTGGGTCAGGAACTCGATCAGGTGGGTATTCCCTGCCACTGGGGCTTCAAGGGGGCTACGCGCAAGGGCTTTCTGGCCAATACGCTTACACCGGCCATGGGAGACGTGAACTCCCAGACACCGGAGTTCAAGGCGTTCCTTGTTAATGTCGAGAAAGTCTGAGGAGCGCTGAACAATGGGCATGCAGTCACAGGATATTATCAGACGCTCCGCCACCAACGGTTTTACACCTGCGCCACAGGCACGCAGCCATGAAACCGAGGTGGCCAAGCTGATCGATGTTTCCCTCTGCACGGGGTGCAAGGGGTGTCAGGTCGCGTGTTCCGAATGGAACGACCTGCGCGATGAGGTCGGGCATAATGTGGGTATTTACGATAACCCCGCCGATCTGACGTCTGAAACATGGACCGTCATCCGGTTTGACGAGGTGGAAGACGAAAGCGACAAGCTGGAATGGCTGTTACGCAAGGAAGGCTGCATGCATTGCGAGGACCCGGGTTGCCTCAAGGCCTGCCCGAGCCCCGGTGCCATTTTGCAGTTTGCCAATGGTATTGTCGATTTCCAGTCCGACCAATGTATCGGGTGCGGTTACTGCGTGGCAGGCTGCCCGTTTGATATTCCGCGTATCAGCAAAACGGATAACCGTGCCTATAAATGCACACTTTGTGCAGACAGGGTGGCAGTGGGGCAGGAACCAGCCTGCGTGAAAACATGCCCCACAGGCGCGATTTCTTTCGGCTCCAAGGCAGAAATGAAGGATCTGGCGGCAGACCGCGTGGATGAACTCAAAGGGCGTGGCCATAATGGTGCAGGCCTGTATGACCCGCCGGGTGTTGGCGGCACGCATGTCATGTACGTGCTGACCCACGCTGACAAACCAGAGCTTTATCATCGCCTGCCAGCCGACCCGACCATCAGCCCTGTTGTGCGGGGCTGGAAGGAGTGCTCAAACCACTCGGTGCACTTGGTTTTGTCGCAACTGTGGCCGGGGCCTTTGCCCATTACATGGGGGTTGGCCCCAATGAGACGGACGAAACACCCCATAAGGAGCCGGAGCCAGACCCGGCGGAGCAGAAGCCCGATAACGGGCCTTCAGACAAAGCGGGAGATGCGTGATGGATACTGATAATCGCGTGCTGCGCACGAAGTTTGGTGACCGTCTGCTCCACTGGACAATGGTGAGCTGCTTCTTTCTTGTCGCTATGTCAGGTCTGTCGTGGTTTTTCCCGAGCCTGCACTGGCTGGGCAGCGTGCTCGGGCCGCCGCAGCTTGCGCGTATTCTGCACCCGTTTCTGGGGGTGGCGGTATTTGTGCTGCTGATGTGCATGTTCGTGCGCTTTGTGCATCATAACATGCCGGTGCGTACCGATGCTGTCTGGTTCCGCCATGTTCTCGATGTGCTGCTGAACCGGCATGGGCAGAAACTCCAGATCGGCAAATATAATGCCGGGCAGAAAATCCTGTTCTGGGGCATTATGGCGCTGATCAGCGCGCTGTTCGTGACGGGGGTGGTGATCTGGCGCGCTTATTTTGCCATGTATTTTCCCATTCCGGTTATCAGGCTTGCCCTTCTGGCCCATTCGGCGGCGGCTTTGGCACTGATCCTGCTGGTGCTGGGGCATATTTACATGGGGCTGTGGGTGCGCGGGTCCATTACGGGCATGATTACCGGCTATGTTTCGCGCGCCTGGGCACGTCAGCATCATGACAGATGGTATGCCGAGGAAGTAGCCCCTGAAGACACCACGCCCGTAAAGCCTCATTCCTGATGCGGCCTGATTCCGACATTGTTCCGCTGGACAAGCGGACACCGGGTGTGGCGGCCATAGAACCGCTGATTTTTCCCCGGCTTGATCGCCTTTACACACGGCGTGCGGAAAAACTGCGCGCGCTGACGGAAAGCGAAGAAGAAAATACGCCGTTACTGAACAGCGAATATTTTCTTTTTCTGGCGCATCTGGTCGATGGGCAGAAAAAGTTTGTCGAGCAGTTTCCCCTCAACGCGGCAGATGCTGCGATTGTCCGTAATCTGGCAAAGGATGGTTACGGGCAGATAGGTCTTGAAGACACGCTTCTGGCCCTGACTGTCTGGCAATCTGCCTACGCGCAGTTGATGGAAGACCTGAGGCCTCACTTGCAGCCATCGGTCGCAACGGCGCTGATAGCCGCTCTGGATACGCCCGCCACCCTGAGCGGGCAGGCTGCGCTGCTGCTGCGTGGGCAGTATGATCAGGTTGATCCGGGGCTGGCGGTTATTCTGTGGGCAGCTTTGTCCGTGTGCTGGGCGCAGGCCATGAGCCAGCATGAAGTGGTGGCTGGTATCGGGCAGGCTACGCATTGCCCCTGTTGCGGAGCACCGCCGGTCGCAAGCCTTGTGCTCGGGGGCGACCGCGAGGGCCTGCGTTATCTGCAATGCAGCCTGTGTGAGACGCGCTGGCACCGGGTGCGGGGTGTCTGTGTAAACTGCCATTCTTCGGCTGATATTCAGCACTATTCACTTTATGAAAAAGCCCCCGAACAGGCAGAAGTCTGCGGTGAGTGCGAAACCTATATCAACGTATATCGTTTGGATTACGACCCTGATCTGGAGGCAGTATCGGGTAATTTCGTCAGCCAGATACTGGATGATCTTGTAGAGCAGGAAGGGTTTTCTGGTTTTGGTTTTAACCCTTTTGCCTTCCCCGGATAAACTCGGGCCCGATAGAAAACCGGATATAAGAAACGAGAGAGCCTGAATGTCGGACGATACACCCTGTATGGTTGAATATGATACCGCACAGGCTATTCTGACTGCCGCACTCAACCGGTTGCTGCACGACAGGGTGGAAACCGTTACCCCCCTGCAGGCCTGTGGCCGTGTGTTGGCGGAAGATGTGCAGGCCAGAAGCCCCCGGCCAGAGGTCGATATTTCCGCCATGGATGGATATGCCTTCCGCCTTGGGGAGATGCAGCAGGCTGGTGCGGCGGGTCTTCCGGTGCGGGGTTATGTTGCGGCGGGTACAAGACCTGCTCCCCTTGCTGCCGGTGTTGCCTCTGAAATCCTGACGGGTGCGCGTATTCCTGATGGAGCGGATTGCGTGGTGGCGCGGGAGCGGACAGCACTCGTGAGTGGCCATGTCGTTCTGGCGGAGGGTGTTACTGCCAAGCCGGGCATGAATATCCGCTGGTCAGGAGAAGAGTTTTCGGCAGGGCAATGCCTTCTTGAAAGGGGTGCAAAGTTGGATTGGCGGCATGTGCCCTTGCTGCTTGATCAGGCAAGACGGCGGTACAGGTTTACCGGCCCCTGACCGTGAGCGTGTTAGCCAATGGGGCGGAGTTTGGCTGTCAGGCGGAAGATGGCCGAACGGAACTGAATACACACATGCTCGAAGCCATGCTGCGCAGCGAAACCGTGTGTGTGACCAGACAGGTTGCGGCCTCGGACAATCCTGACGAGTTGGAAAATGCTCTGCGCCGCTGTCTGCAACAGGCGGACGTGGTGGTAACGACAGGGGGGATTTCTGTCGGCCAGACAGATCATGTCCTGCCTGTGCTGCAACGGATGGGGGCATCCTGTCTGTTCCGTAGGGTTCGCATGCGGCCGGGCAAACCCATGACGGTCATGCAGGTGGGCAAGACGGTTGTGTTCTGCCTGCCGGGCAATCCGGGGGCGGCGGCGTTATGCGCCCAGCTTTTTGTCGTGCCGTTTCTGGCCGCCATGAGCGGTTGTGCCGCGCAGTTGCAGCCGCGTATGCCCGTTATGGGGCGTAGCCAGTTTGCCTATATGCCGCCGCCGGATGCAACGTGCTTCCTGCCGGTTGCGGCTCATAATGATGGGGGTGAAACCCGTTTCAGCCTTGTGCCTTCGGTCGGGGCGTCGGACATCCAGTGCCTGACTCGCGCTTGTGGGGTTATGCAGGTTGAGGCGGGCTGTGCGGTGCAGGCGGAAGACTGGGCGCGGATGATACCGTTTAGCGCGCTCAACGCGTAGGTTCTGCCTGATCCAGCACTATGGGTGCTGCATTTTTTCTGATGAATGCAGCAATGCCTTCAAGAGCATTTAGCGCCATGAAGGTCAGGTCAGGCCGGTGTTGCGGTATGCTTGGGCTGTCTGTCACCACCAAGGAAATCGCTGCTGTATCGGGAAAAAGCGGGGGTTTTTGTGTAGTAGGCCGCCAGACTTCCAGACTGGCGGGAACCGTCGCATGAAAGCCTTCCACTAAAATCAGGTCCACGGGGCTCATGGCCTGTAAAAGCGTGGTCAGGGAGGGCGGGTGATCCATTTCATGCTGGAGCACCCATCGCTGCGGGGTTGCCAGCATGACTTCATGCGCACCATTTTGCCGGTGCAGGAACGTATCCTTGCCCGGCTGGTCCATATCCACACCATGATGGGTGTGTTTGATAGTCGAAACCTTCATGCCATTTTCAAGAAAAATCGGTAAAAGACGCGTAATGAGCGTTGTTTTTCCTGATCCGCTGCGCCCGGTTATACCAAAGACTGATTGTGTGCGAGCAACTGGCATGCGGTGGGTCACTGGCATTTGGCAAATGCCGTGGTTACTGAATTTGCGCCTGATAGGCAGCCAGTTTTGTGTTGATGTCTTTTGCAAGTTTGACCAGATCCATATTGGATGAGGCGATGATTTCAGCATCGAGCACCGGTTTCATCCGGGCGATTTCACGGGTGAGGTAGCGGATATACTGGCGGTCGAAAGCCGCGCCATGGAGTGTTTTCAGCCGGTTGATGACGCTCTGGTCTTCTTTGGGGGCCGCAGTAGGCAACGTGATGGTATGGGGGGCTACCAGCTTTGTAAGGGTAGCCTGCTGGGCTGTGGTGTCCTGCGCGATGGTCGCACCCAGTGTTGCGAGGTCACTGCGGCCTGCATTGGTCTTGGCACTGGCGGCGGTAGCGCTCTGCACGATGTTCATGGTGTTGAGCTGCTGCACGAAGGCAATATCGGCTGGCGTGAGCGCTGCAACAGTCGCTTTCAGCGGGGGGAGGGGGGGGGCTGGCGGCTGTGCATGGGTGCAGGCACCGAGCGCGAGCAGCGATGTCATGAGGGGCAGCAGGGCGTGCAGCCTGAAGCGCGATGCTGTTGACATGATCGGCGGTGTCTCCCTGAAGTCTTTGCTCTGTAACGCTGTCGGGCGGGGCATGCCTGCACCACCCCGGCCTGCTGGCCTTGACGATTAAGTGCCCATGATGATGGCTCGGGCAGCGGAAGGCAATGCTGGGGTAGAAGATTATGTGCCGCCCCGGCCCTATTGGGGCGCGTGGTCGGGTTGGTGCGCCTGTTCATGTGGCCGCAAGGGTTGCATCTGGTGGAAAGGGCGCATTAAGTTGACCAGACAGGTCCGTTATGGTGCGCCTGCCAACAGGCCAGAATGTGGAGAGACCCCGGTAGATGAAGTATCGTAATGTGAGTGCGCTGTGCCTGTCCTTTTCGCTTTTTGGCCTGAGTGGATGTGGATATTTTGATTCGCGGGCGGCTCACAAGGCGCAGGTCACTATGATCGGCATGACATCGTATGACCTTCAGGCCTGTGCCGGTTTGCCCAGTTCCACCAAGCAGCTTAACGATACGACACAGATTTTTGTCTATACCGGCACCCAGCCGCAGCCGAGCTTTGGGGGGTCTACCCTTATTCCGGTAGGGGATATTGTCACAACCGTTGCCCAGCTTGGCGGTGGTGGGGGTACATCCTGCACAGCCGTAATCCGTCTGGATCATGATCGGGTGTCGGATGTGCATTATGCCGGTAATAACGACGAGATTATTGGCACAGACGGGATCTGCTCCATTATTACCCGTGGCTGCGCCCGCCAGCCTGAAGGCACGATGAAGTCCTCGGCCGGGGGTGTGTTCGGGGTTTCTGCGTTCCATTCACCGACAACACCTAACCAGTCCACCTCGGCTACCTATTCTACCCAGTCGGGCGGGGTTGTGGTCAATCCTGACAAGACTTCCTCCGAACCGGCGATTATTCCGCGCACCAAGTAAGGGGTGCTCTGCTCAAGCGCTTGCCCGTAACGAGTGTTCGGGCGGGGGCAGGGCTTAGCTACGGGGGTATTGTGCTGCCTGCTGCGCCTTGATGGTCACCCAGTGGAGGGCTGTTTCCGCCTCTGGCAGATCAAGCGCACCGGAATCGACATCCTGACCAATGCTCAGCGATGCCTGATCCACCTGAGTTATCAGGCCGTAGCCCGGCCCCATTGCTGCTGGGCCATAATGCTGGTGCGCAAGAGCAATGCAGTTAAAGCGCTCATAAGCACTGCCTTTTTTGAACGGATAAGCCGCGAAACACTGCGATACAGCCTCGTGCATGGCACCGCGGCCTTGATCATCTACGCATCCGCAAAGCAGAAAAAGCAGCACGCCTAGTGTATATGGAATGGCAAGGCGTGGTCTGCTGGTCATGCGTGTTTTTTCTGGCTTCATGCGTCTGGCCGTATTGCCGGTCTGTATCATGCCATATGCCGGAAGCAGCCGGTTTCATGATCGTTTATCAGCCCGCAGGCCTGTAGCCACGCATGTACGATAACTGGCCCCACAAAGCTGAAACCACGTTTTTTCAGGGCGAGGGAGAGCGCATCACCCTGTGCGGAGCGGGGGCTGTGCGTATCGCCCTGACCCATGATGCTGATCATCGGTAAAGCTCCAGACAAAATGCGAAAAATCCTCACCATTATCCTGCATGGTCAGGTAGGCCCGGGCATTGCGGATGGTGGCGGTAATTTTCTGCCGGGAGCGGACAATGCCACTATCGGCCATAAGCCGTTCAATATCGCTTTCGCCGTAAACTGCGATACGGGCTGGATCAAAGCCCTCGAACGCCCGGCGGAATGCCTCGCGCTTGAGCAGGATGGTGCGCCATGAAAGACCGGCCTGAAAACCATCCAGTATGAGGTTTTCCCATAATGTTCGGCTGTCGCGTACCGGCACACCCCACTCCCTGTCATGATAGACCCACTGGGTGGGGTCGTTCTGCGCCCAGCGGCAGCGTGTTAGGGTGTCGCTCATCGTACTTTCCGGAACGTCAGGTTATAGCGCAATGCGCCCGTGAGCGGGTGCATGCCTTCTTTGAGGGCAGTGATACCATGAAACACCAGACGTGACGGCCCTCCCCAGACAGCGACATCGCCATGGGTCAGCCGGTAGCGTGCTGTGGGGTCATTGCGCTGTAGCCCACCCCACAGAAAGGTTGCAGGCAAACCGAGCGAGACCGAAACGATGGGCGCGTTATGGTCTTGCTCATCCCGGTCCTGATGTAGAGAAAGGCGGGTGCCCGGCGCGTAGCGGTTGATGAGGCAGGCATCGGGTACAAACGCGCTGAAACCCATAGCCTGTGCAACCCTGCTGGCAAGTTCCATGAACAGGGGTGGTATGGGTGGCCATGCAAGCCCTGTCTGGGGGTCTATTGGTGTGTAGCGATAGCCGGAGGGGTCTGAAATCCAGCCTAGTGAGCCTGCATTGAGCATGGCTACGGACATGTGTCGGCCACCTGGTGTCTGCATATGGCGAAATGGTGCCAGCCGGGAAAGATGCTCGACCTGTTCCAGAAGCATATCGGCCTGATCAAGGGCAAAACCGCCAAGGATGGCGGCTTCTGGCCCGAGGTCGGTCCGGCGGCGTTCAAAGGCAAAGAGATCAGGCAGCATTGTAAAAATATGCGTCCATGCTGTGGGCTGGTGCGGCATGCGCCCATGCTGGCCAAGCCTTGCCTTTAACATGGTAACAGTCCGCGCCGAATGCCACAGACAAGGCTGCTTATCGCAATTTTCAGGGCGTGTGGTCGGGTGTCTGGGGTGGTGTGCGTGCCTCACGCTGTTCGATCAGCCACAGTCCCCGCACCATCGCCTGTAGGTGATGGTCCATATAGGTCAGGACTTCCTGATGCGGGATGCCCTGACTGGTTCGCATCGCGCGCACCATGCTGTCCGCATTCGTCATCAGCCACTGGTGTTCGCCAATCCGGCTGCCTGTGCGGGTGATGGCGCGCAGGCGGCGTTCCACCCATGCGGTAGTGCGCCGCAGGTGGCTGTCAGCACGAAAGCAGAATGGTGACAAAGGTAAAACGCACGAACAGCACAGCCGCCAGAAAAGCCAGTGCCGTGTTGAGAAATGCAGCCTCATCCAGCCGTCCTGTATTGGAGGGGCCGATCAGAACAGGCAGGAACATGTTGAAAGCAAAGGCCTGATTGACCAGCCGGGGTGAGCGGGCGGCCAGCCCACCTATGACCATCGGCACAAGTAGCAGCAATGCCAGACATTCCGGCGCGGTGACGGAGGGGATTATCAGAAAGACGCAAACCCCCGCCACCCCCGCGCACAGGGCTGCTCCATGGTAGAAACCGGCCGAGGCTAGAGCAGGCACTTCGCGCGTGGCCAGCAGCCCGTATACCAGTGCCACGAACGAGACAAAGGTAGGCCCGGCAGGCCATGCCGTAACAATCCAGACCAGCCATGCGGCCAGAATGCCAAAGGTCGCCCGGATACCGTTATGCAGGGCTTCGACCGCATGGCGGGGTGAGCGGCTGGCAAAACGGAAGCGGTCCCGCCGGGGTGGGGCCAGAATGGCGCTGATATGCTGGCGCGCTGCCGTCAGATCGCGCGTGCAGATGGTTTGGGCTGCGCCACCACGTGCATGGGCCATGGCGGCAAGCAGGTTGGCAAGTGCCGCACGGGCGTGGTCAGCCGCATGCCCCTGTCCGCCGCCCATTTCCAGCACATCGAATTCAACACGGGCGTTGGTGGCCACCAGATCGCTCAGCAGGTGGCTTTCTGTTTCCACATCAAAGGCAGCGGGAGAGGGGCTGACACCTGCGGCCACCCTGTCCACCAGCGCGCGCAGGCGTGCGGGCAGGCGAACACGGGCTGCCGTGCGCGCACCGGGGAGGAACAGTACGGCCAGAGCCGATTCACATAAAATACCCAGCACGATGTAACTGCCACGTGCGATAGCGATATCGAAAACACTATCCGGCTGTTCAATGGCTCCGGCGGCAACAATGGCTGAAGTAAAACTGGCGACAAGCAGGCCATAACCCCGGTAACCGTCGAAAAAGGTGCTCCGCCACAGCACAGGCCGATCCATAAAGCCAGCCCCACAAAAAACAGCCCTTCCTGCTGGGGAAACAAAGCAATCAGGCCTACACCTGCAACGCAGCCAACTCCTGTGCCCGTCAGCCGCCAGCGTGCTTTTGACAGCGATTCCCCGCGTGATGCAGTCGCCACGACCCAGACTGTCAGGGGAGCCCATTGCGGGCTGTCCAGTTCCATCCACATGGCGATAAGCAGCGAGAGCATCGCTGCCAGCGTGTTGCGCAGCGCAAACCCCAGATCGGCCATGGCAGGGGCGGTCAGCCAGCGCCAGCGGTCGCCCCATACGGGCAGGTTTGTCCCTGCCAGCCCAGCGCTTCTTGATCCTTCCGCCACCGCTCCGCTCCAAAAAGCGACAAGGTGGGCCTGCCGGGATTATCCGTCCAAGTGTTTGTTTTCATCTGTTCATAAGCATTACTTATGAAACTGCACGCAGGTGTATGGGGCAGGAAAGGCAGCCGGAGGGGCGAGTGTTAAAGGGACAGCGCATCATCCAGAACAAGGCCGCAGGCAATGTCCCAGCTTCGGTTCATCAGGGCGGTTCTGGCTGGTTGGCGCAGGCGTACAAGCCCGACTTTTGACATGGGGCAGGGTTCAAGCCGCCGGGTCTGTAGCGGGCCAGCAATGTCCCCCTGCGCAGGTATGGCCGCGACCGGCAGAATGCTTGCCATCCGCCCGGCCAGCAGTTCGGCATGCAGCAGTTCCAGCGCATTGGCTTCTAGCAGCACGGTGGGCTCGCACCCCGCGGTATGAAAACCCGCATCAATAATCTGGCGGCTACGGGTGCCGGGCTCCAGCAGGCAGAGCGGCAGAAGGGCTGCGTCCTGCCAGCTACACCGGCGGCGTCCGGGCAGGCGGATGCGTGATGAGGCGATCAGCACAAGCTGTTCGGCATACAGGCAGTGGGTTTCAAAAGGGCCATCGGGTGGAACCTGATCCAGATAGGCCAGCCCGATCTGTGTCCGCTGCTCGGCCAGGTCACGTAGGATCTGGGTATTGGGGCCGACTGTCAGGGAAAGTTGCAGGGCGGGTACCACCGCGCGCAGGTTTTCCATCAGCAGCGGAATGATCTGTATAGCAGGTTGCACCACGCTGATAGACAGGCTGCCGCCTGCCACATCCTGTGCGAAGCGGGCTTCCTGCCGCAGGTTATCCAGAGCGGTAACGCTCTGGCGTGCCCATTCTAGCACACGCTCCCCTTCCGCAGTCAGGCCGAAAACCCGCCGGTTGCGCATGACAATGGTCACACCCAGTTCGTGTTCAAGCTGGCGGATTGCGGCAGACAGGGCAGGTTGCGATACGCCGCAATACTCCGCCGCGCGGGAAAAGTGACGAAAGCGATCCAGCGCGATCAGATATGTCAGTTGTCGGAGAAACACGAAAATCTCTGACGCCGCACGTCATGGGAAGAAGGCAGGTGCATCAGTCCGCTTTCTCTGTCAGGCGCTGGCGCTCATGCGGAGTGATGACATCGGCCAGAGTGTAATGATCCAGCACACCCAGCAGAGCCCCCATGGCCTGTGACAGCACACCGCGCAGGCGGCAGCCGGGCATGAGCGCACACAAGTCAGCTTTGCGCTCTGCGTCTGGTTCCATGCAGGCAAGCAGGGAGAGGTCTTCCTCCATATAACGCACGACAGCCCCGATCAGGATGGTTTCGGGGGCTCTGCCCAGCCTCACACCGCCATTGCGGCCGCGGATTGTCTCGATAAATCCGCCCATGCCCAGCCGGTGAATCACCTTGATCATATGCCCTTCCGAGACCTGATAGGCCTGTGCGATCTGGCGGATCGAGCACAGCCCTTCGGTTCGGACGCCAAGGTAAATCAGGGCGCGCAGGGCATAATCAGTCTGCAATGTTAATTTCATAAGACCGAAGATGCACGCTCTTGACAGGTTTTCCAAGATATTAAAAGGTATACGTATTGTATACCTTTAGGACGTAAACCCCATGCCTACCCCCCTTGATGAAAAAACCCGCTCCATAATCCTCGCGACCGTGCCCGCCCTTAAGGCGCATGGTCTGGCTATTACCGAGGAAATGTACAAGCGCCTTCTGGCCCGCCCCGAAATCCGCGATCTGTTCAACCAGTCGCACCAGCGCGATCTGGAGCAGCCCAAGGCTCTGGCACTGGCCGTGCTTGCTTATGCCCAGCACATCAACGACCTAGGGCGGCTTGGCGGTATGGTTGAGCGCATTGCTGAAAAGCATGTCGGCCTCAACATTCTGCCCGAGCATTATCCTTTGTGGCGGATGCGCTTCTGGGGGCCGATCGGGCATGTGCTCGGCAGTGCTGCAACTCCCGAGATTGTCGAGGCCTGGGGCAAGGCTTACTGGTTTCTGGCCGATGTTCTGATCGGGCGCGAAAAGCAGATTTACGACGAGCATGAGCAGGCGCCGGGCGGGTGGAAAGGCTGGCGCGCTTTTACAGTGCGCAGTCGGCGGCAGGAAACCCCGGAAATTGTTTCTTTCGATCTGGTGCCTGCTGATGGCGGTGCCCTGTTCCGGCACAAGGCCGGGCAGTATCTCAGCTTCCGGCTGGATATTCCCGGCCATGGTTCCCAGCGCCGCAATTACAGCATTTCGTCATCCCCCGGCGCGGATCATTACCGTATTACCGTGCGGCGACATGAACTTGGGCTTGTCTCGCCATGGCTGCATGAGAGTGTGCGGGAAGGGGATACCCTGCTGGCCGCCAATCCAGCAGGTGATTTCTTCTTTGATGAATCCGCTTCTGGCCCGGTTGTTTTGCTGACAGCCGGAGTGGGGCTGACCCCCATCGTATCTATGCTGGGTGAACTGTGTGGAACAAAAGCCGGGCGTGCAATACGCTATGTGCATGGTGCGGATAGTCGGGAACTGGCGGCTTTTGTGCCCGAAATTACAGCACTTGCCGCAGATAATGTTCTGAGTGCTGACTTTTTTTACGCCCGAGATACGGGGGTGGATGAAGAAACCGGCAAGGGTGTAACCCGCCATGCCGGGCGGATCAGCACAGAATGGCTGCGCGCGACGGTGGACCCCACGGCTACGTATTACATCTGCGGGCCGGAAAGTTTCATGCAGGACATGATAGGCACCCTGCGGGATGCAGGACTGCCCGCAGCCCAGATCCGGTACGAAATTTTCGGCTCAGCCTCCAATCCTGATCTGGTGCTCTGAAACCAGAACGCATCCTTGCGGTTTCCATGATGGGAACCGCAAGGGATGCCTGCCTGACATCGCCTATGGCAGGAAAAGGAAAAAGAGTTGTGACCCTGAAACACAGAGTGCCGGATATCAGAATAAAGCGGGTTTATGCCGCAGCAGAGCCGGATGACGGTGTGCGGATTCTTGTTGATCGGTTATGGCCAAGAGGGCTGCATAAATCCGATGTCAAAATGGATCTCTGGCTGAAGGATGTCGCCCCCAGCACCGAGTTGCGGCAGTGGTTCGGTCATGATCCGGCGCATTGGGAGGTGTTTCAGGCCCGGTATCGTCAGGAGCTCTCGCAGCCTAATGCCGAGCTTGAGCAGATTATTACACTCATGAAAAACAGCACGGTCACGCTGCTCTATGCAGCCCATGATACTGAACATAATCATGCACGGGTTTTAATGGAGTATCTGGAAGAGGCGGTGGCCTGAAAGAGCACTGACTCAATAAGCTGTCTGTTTTTTCATTGCTCAGTTTTTTATAATCGAAGCAATGAAATGTGAAAACAGCATGCTCTGGCTCGATATGCCAAGTTTTGCGTAAATATTTTTACGATGGATTTTGACCGTTCCTTCTGTAATTCCAAGGTTTTTTGCTGCGGATAACGAACTGTGGCCCCGTAGCAGAAGGGCCACCACATCCTGCTCACGCGGAGAGAGCCTGTCTCGTTCAAAATCCCGGAAAGATTTGTTTAGGTTTTCGGTATTTAGAGCAGTTTTTTCTAATGCCTTTTTTTCGGTCCGGTTGATCCAGTGCTGGATCAGCGCTGCATTGATGATGGGGGCAAATGCTTCCAGTGCTGAAAAATCTTCTTTCGAAAAAGCTTCCATCCCTGTGGAGCGCATAAGAGAAAAAACCAGTGCCGTGCCATCAGGTGCATGGGTGCAAAAAGCAATTTCCTCTACCAGACTGCCGCTTTCCATAGAAATACAGGGATGCACAAGAGGCGACAGGAAGTAATCGCTCTCAAAAAAAGCATCCGGTGCCAGTGTGGCAAGGCGGTATAACCCGTCAGCCAGTCCCTGCATGCACGCTACGTAAACAGCATCAAGCAGATAACCACCCGCCAGATAATCCTGCATGGCATTGGGCAGGGAAATGCCTTTCAGCCATCATGCAGCATTTCGGGCTGTTCAGCCGGAGGGTAGGCAAAAATCGCGGCAATATCAAAAAACGCGACTGTACGCAGTGCAGACTCGATTGCAGCAAAAACCTCGCTGTCATTTATGTGTCTTATGGCGAGGGTCGCCACTTCTGACAGGACATCTATCCGGTTAACCACGCTGGTCTCCTTGCCCGCGGCGTTTGGGTCTGTATCCGCGCACTACCCCTTTGGGGATATAGGCCGGTTCTCTGCTCTCACTCTATTATTACGATATGGCAACCGTAAAGGTTGAGGGGCAATGTCCGCCGGTAACGGAGGTGAAGATGCAGGGCAGGGATCGGGTCATCCAGTCTGATGACAGCAACCTTGAGCAGTTTGGTTATAAGCCGCAGTTTCACAGGGTTCTGGGGTTTTTTGCTGATTTTTCAATAGGATACTCCTATATGAGCCCGCTTGCGGGTTTTTATGCACTGTTTTCTTATGCGCTTGCGACAGCAGGCCCCGCGTTTTTCTGGACAATGCCCCTCGTTCTGCTGGGCCATACTGTCAATGCCCTGATTTTTGCCGAAATATCGTCTGAATATCCAATCGCCGGGGGTGTCTATCAGTGGAGCAGGCGTCTGGTTGGGGAGCGGTGGGGATTTTTGACCGGGTGGATGTATTTTCTGGCGCTGGTTGGCGTGGCGGCTGGACTTGCCGCAGGGGTTGCGCCGTATCTGGCTGCGTTGATTGGCATAGAGGCCGCCAATACGTTTGATACCTATGTGGCACTGAGCATTATTATTCTATCGGCCGCGCTGAATCTGATTGGCACAAAAGTGCTGGGCAGAATGACCGAACTGGGCGTGTGGGCGGGTCTTGTGGGGTTGGCTGTCTGCGGGGGGTATATGCTGTGTTTTGCCCGCCTTCAGCCTTTCAGTGTTCTGTTTGAGAGTTTTGGCGCGGGAGAAGGGCACCACACAGGCGCGATGCTGGCTGCCAGCCTTCTGGGAATATGGATATTTTTTGGCCATGAAGCCTGCGGCGATCTGGCCGAGGAAGTGCATGACGCCTCGCGGGAGGTACCCCGTGCCATGCTGACAACCATGCTGGCCGGTGGTGGTTCAGCCCTGCTGATCGCTCTTGGCATGATTCTGGCCGTGCCCGATATGGCTGGCGCTGTCTCGGGTGCTGTGTCCAACCCGGCAGATGCAGCCCTGCGTGCTGCTATTGGGCCAATAGGGGCGACTGCCATGCTTGGTTGCCTCATGCTGGTTGCATTCAGTGCGACTATTTCGGTCATTGCCTCTACCAGCCGTTTACTGTTTTCCATGGGGCGGGATCGGGTCATTCCGTTTTCTGCGGCGATGTCGCGCGTCAACCCGCGAACCGGCCTGCCTACGGCCGCCGTGCTGGCGGCGACCGTGCTGCCCTGTATGGTTCTGCTTGTTGGTGGCTTTGCGCCGCATATTGCGGAAGCGGTTATCAATTTTGCTACAGCGGGTATTTATACCACATTTACCATGGTGCTGATTGCCGGAGCCTTTGCCCGTTTTGGCGGGTGGGTGCCATCGGGGCCGTTCCGTCTGGGTGGTTTCGGGTGGCCGCTGACGGTTATTGCACTCTGTTTCGAGGTTGGGGCATTGATCAATCTTGTCTGGCCGCGCCCGGCCTCACCGGATCAGAGCTTGGTTTCGGTCATGCTAATTCCGGTTGTTTTGCTTAGTGTGTTCTGTATTGGCGTCGTGCTGGCGGTTCGGCGTCCTGCCAGTCTTATCGGGTCGAGTGAAGGAAATTGAAAATGACACTGAAATTTGCGGGCAAAACGGTTCTTGTTTCGGGCGGCGCTACGGGTGTGGGCGCGGCAAGTGTTGTGCGCTTTGCTCAGGAAGGGGCGCAGGTTGCCATATTTGACCGCAATGCCGAAGCGGGAGAAGCGCTTGCAGACCGCCTTTCAGAAGCCGGTCATTCCATCGCTTTTTTTAAGGTTGATGTTTCCGATACTCATATGGTGAGCGAGGGTGTGCGTGCCTGTGTGGAAACATTTGGTAAAATTGATGTGCTTTTCAACCATGCTGGCACCATACTGATCAAGCCGTTCCTTGAGATTGAAGAACAGGAGTGGGATTCTCTTTTTTCTATCAATGTTAAAAGCATGTTTCTTGTTACCAAGGCTGTACTGCCCCATATGATTGCGGGTGGTGGTGGGGCGATTGTCTGCACATCTTCAATTTCCGCCATTGCCGCAACTCCGACAGAAGTGGCGTATAATGCCACCAAGGGGGCCTGCCATATGTTTGCGCGCGCCATCGCTACCGAGTTCCGGGATCGTAATATCCGGTGTAATGCGGTCTGCCCCGGTTTTATTGATACGCCTCATGGACAAAGGGAGCTCAGCGCGTTGCAGGCTTATGGTGTGGGCGCTTCCGAAGCAGAGCTGACCGCCCGGCAGGGACGTGCGGCCACCCCGGATGAAGTGGCGGGTGCCGTGCTGTTTCTTGCCAGTGATGATGCCCGTTTTGTCAACGGCACTCATCTGTTTGTGGATAATGGGTTTACAGCCTGGTAGTCCTGAAAGCCCCTGGCAGAAAGCCGGGGGCTAAACTCAATCATAATAGTGTGGGAAAATTTTCAGTTTTTCTATGGCCTGCGGGTCATGGAACAGAACAAGCTCGGCATCAAGCTGTGTTTTGAGGTCGTTAAGACGTTTAATTGAGAGCAGGGCGTCCTGAGCGTTCGTTGTCGATCCGGGGATATGGAGAGCCGTAAAGTTTTCCTGCAGGTCGCCCGTGTCGAAAGACAGAATCATGGGGCCTGAATGAGGGAGGGTGACAACGGCGGACTGGTGGCCTGGCGTGTGGCCAAAAGTTGTGATGAGGTTCAGACCCGGAAAAGCCTGCCAGTCGCCATCCCGAAAGTCCCATTGAATATCATCAGAATTAAAATCTTCCTGAATATAGCCGGGGCAGGATGATGATAGGGCGGCAGTATATTCTTTTCTCTGCACGGAAATGCGCGCATTTTTCAGATATTTTATATAGCCGCAATGATCGAAATGAAGATGCGACAGGATAACCCATGCAATGTCTTCTTTTCTGATGCCAAGGGCTGCAAGCTGATTTTCAAGATTGTGTGCCGGCTGATGATAGGCGGTGTCATATTCAGGGAAGTAAAATATTTTTGTTTCTTCGCGGGGTCTTCAATATTGTCTGGGTCCAGCCCCGCATCGAGCAGAACCCATCCATGGCGTGTTTCAAGTAGATAGACGCAGATAGGTTCACACAGCATGAAGCGCGGGTCGGCATCGGCTACAGAAACGGATTTAGGCAGAATTTCATATCCGCAAAGAAGGATATAAAGCTTTTTTATATCTGTAGCGCTGTTTTGATGCACCATGTTGGGTTTACTGCCTATTTGTATGCAGGTTGCCGGTATAATACCGCCTGATATGCTCCTCCCATGGCACGGTATCGGCATAGGAGGCCGTGGCCTGCTTCAGGGCGCGCCGCACAATGTCATGGAGTTCTTTTTCCATATCTTCCTGCGGGATAGTCTGGCACTTTCCATTATCCACAATGGTATTTCCATTGACGACAAGTGTGCGCACATCACGCCTTGTCAGGCGTGTGAGTAGGAGTTCGGGCAGAATGGCATCTGGTATCTCATAAGGCAGGACACGGTCTGTGTTGACAATAACTATGTCAGCCGGTCGCCCTTCTTCAAGCAGGCCGCCATTATCGGGGCCTGTAATACTTTCCCGTCCCGTGCGCATCAGGGCATTGAAGCAGAGCGGCGTGCTGATGCGGCTGTCACCCGGGCCAAGGATGCCGGCTGGGTTGTTTGCATGAGGCCACGCAGAAGGCGGGCTTCTCTTAAAATGTCGTCATCATCTTCAAGGGACATACCATCCAGACCGATGCCGAACTTCATGTTTTTGTCGATAATGGTGCTGATGGGAGGCAAGCCGGATGCCAGCCGCATGTTGGATGAAATATTGCACGACAGTAGAACACCGCGAGCAGTCAGCAGTTCAATTTCATCGGGGCGCAGCCACACGCCATGTGCCAGTGTTAGTCTGGGTGAAAGCAGGCCAATCCTGTCAAAATAGTTGACAATACCTTCAGGAAAAGTTGCATCCGCCCATTCCTGCTGAAGGCGGGTTTCGAAAAAATGCATGTGAACACGACGGCCGGTGCTGGCCGATCGTGCACTGATTGCTTCCAGAGTGGCCCTGTCGGTCCATTGTGGGCCTACGGGGCCGTACTGCACATGGAAAGTCTCGCTTTCCAGTTCGGCCAGCGCATCGGTAATATCCAGCCCTTCCTGAAGGCTTCTGCGATAGCGTGATGCAGAGAGTGCCGGGAATTGATCCGGGTAGTCAAAAATATCCCTGAACGGTGCGCTGCTTTCATACACAAATGGGTTTTCCCCCGCGAAGGGAACCGCAAAGGCAATACGGATACCAACGGCTTTTGCCGCCTTGGCAACGCCTTGCGCTTCTTGCAGAAGGGTGCGTCCATTTTGTGTATTATGGCAATGTACTGCCGCACCGATACCGGATTGTGCCATGCGGGCAAAAGCGCAAGCGGCGTTCAGGAAAGACAGTGTGTGTGGCTCCACACCCAGACGGGAAACCCAGAGTTCGAGCGGGCCATCGGGAATACCGCAGGAAAGTGTGGGCAGGCCCCGACCGTGGTCATGAGCATTCGCAAAAGCAGGCATGGCAAGAGAGCCTGCCTGCACGTTTTCTCCAGTAGTCGGAACAATGCCCTCAATCACGCCATCACGGGCACTGAGTGTATGGTTACGCAGAACCGGGCCATGGCCCGGGAGCGGCAGCAGGCGTTCGACTGCCCATGAGGCGCGAGGTGAGGACATGTGCATCAGTTGAACGGAATACCGGGCAGGGCATCCTGCACCGGGCCGGGGGGTGTCAGGTTGCCGCAGGAGGAGGGCACGGCTTTGCCAGACAGAACATCTTTGACAAAAATTGCAGAATCAGGAAGCGAGTAATTGACTGCGCCTCCATGGCTCAGGCCGGGATAGGTGTGCCACTGCACGGTGGAACCTGCCCGGCACAGGGCCTGTGCGGCATCGTACTGTCCCTTTGTGCCTGCCATGCCGTCCGCCAGTCCTGTGCCCAGAAACAGCGGGATGGTTACATGCCCGTCCGGGAGCTCGAAATACCGGTCCATGTCCTGATCATAGGCGGTAATGTCATGCGCCAGCATTTCTCCCCCCTTGGTAATGTGCAACTCCTTGGCTTTGTCGAACAGGTCGTGCAGGCAGCCATGTTCGGCAACGCTGAACATGATGCGTCCTTTTTCACTCAGGAGTGTTTTGGGGTCCGTTTCGGGGTGAATGGCCTGATCGCTGCCCGCGAGCCGCAAGGTGGCAAAAGCCGGGTCCATATTGCTGACCGTGGTATAGCGTTTTTCGTTGGCGTCTTCACTCTGCGGGTGGTCCTGATGGATGGCGGTTACCAGACCAGTCATGACCGCAGCCTTGATGCCGAGTTCCGGTGCATAGTGGGGGAAGACCCATGACGCACCCAGTGTTGCACCAGCACCCTGAGATTGTCCGACAATCAGCATGGTATTGCGAACAGGGAAGTTTTTCTGGCTCAGAATGGCCCGACCTGCATCTAGAAGGCTGTAAGCTTCGGGTTGATAGAGCAGATAGGGGTGCACACCGGGCGTGCCGAGGCCCTGATAGTCGGTGGCTACGATGGCAAAGCCGCGCTTGAGCCACGCGCCAAGATAGGCCGTATCGCGCGCACGCGGGCCCATCCATGAAGGCGCGCAGCGATCCGCCACACCGGTGGTACCATGTGCCCAGATGACAACCGGCCAGCCGCCTTTGGGGGCCGGTCCGTCAGGGAACAGCATATAGCCCGAAACAGCGACGTGCTGCTTGGGCTGCATGCCGTCTGTAGAGCTGTACAGGAAGCGATAGGCCGCGCTGGTATCGGCTGGCAGCCAGCTTGCCTTGAGCGGTTCGGAGCGCAAGATGGTGCCCGGAGCCGCAGTGACAGGGGCCTGCCACTGGTAGAAAGACGAGACATCCGGCGTGGCCATGGCGGGGCTGGAGAGAAGGCCAAGTGCCAACGGCATGAGAAGAAGTTTTGAAAAATAACCTGACATGTTGAAGATGCTTTCTCGTCTTGTCTGGGTTCTGGTCATGATGGCGGGTTAAGGGTGCTCAGAGCAACTGCATACGCAAGGTGTCGGCTTCTTTTTGCAGATGGGGCAGATAATCACTTTCCATCTGCTCCTTACTGGCCTGCTCCAGCCTGATACCGATATTAAGGGCTGCGACGGGTGTTCCATCCCTGCGGAAGAGGGGAACCGCAATGGACCGGAAACCGATCTCCACTTCCTGATCAACAAGAGTGTATTGTTTTTCCCTTGTTGATAGAAGTATTTTTTCGAGTTTTTTCCTGTCCGTAATCGTGTGCTCGGTAATTTTTTCCATGTCTAT
This sequence comes from Acetobacter papayae JCM 25143, assembly GCF_000613285.1. GTDB lineage: Bacteria > Pseudomonadota > Alphaproteobacteria > Acetobacterales > Acetobacteraceae > Acetobacter > Acetobacter papayae. Next base: position 63,693 of record NZ_BAIN01000004.1, read on the forward strand.
GGCTGATAGGGTTGCATCAAGCTGCTCACTGTCGAGATTAGCCAAAAGAACCCGCCCGACAGCACTGCAATAGGCTGGAAGGCGCAGGCCGATATGCTCCGTTATGCCAAAAGGCTGTGTGCGACGGGCCGAGGCATAGGTGATCATGACGGCTTCTGTTCTGTCCAGAACCGCCATGGAGCAGGTTGTATTGAGTGTGCGGGCCAGACGTTCGCACACAGGCTGGATCAGGGTGGAAATGAGGTTTGACTGAAGGTAAGTGGCTGCAAGTTGCAGCACCCGGGGCTGGAGGCGGAACAGGCGTCCCTCATCGGCAATATAACCAAGGTGCAGTAACGTCAGTAATGCACGGCGCACAGTTGCGCGCGGCAGATCCACCTTGCGGGCAAGGTCACTGAGTGTCATGGCAGGATGGTCGGCATCGAACGCGGACAGAATCAGAAGGCCGCGCGCGAGAGCTTCCGAAAAATCACGCCCGACAGGGTTATTTTTGCGCGCTTCCGCATCGCGCGGTATGATTCTGGACACCGTTGCCTCACTTTCTGCAAGAAAACACTATGACAAAGTGATGGGCGTTAAAAACGAATGACAGGAGCGTTGTTGCGGGCAACTAGAACATGTCAAAATATTCACGCTGCTCCCATTCGGAAACCTCAAGTTCATAGCGTTTTATTTCTGACTTTTTGATTTCTGTCATATAATTGATGAAGCCATCCCCCATGGCGGTGCGGAAAACACTACTGTGCTCTAGTGCTTCTACCGCGCGGGCAAGGGTGGTGGGCAGGAGCGGGGCTGGCGTGCCATAGGGTTCATCCGCTGGTGTGCCGGGCGAGGTCCGTTTGGCAAGGCCATCCAGCCCGACGATGACCTGCGAAGCCAGATAGAGATAGGGGTTGGCTGCCGGTTCGCCCACACGGTTTTCAATGCGGGATGCAGGGTCGTTTTGCGCGGAGATAACCCGTAGCATCACCCCTCGGTTGTCCATACCCCAGATTGCGCGGTCTGGGGCGAGCGAAAACGGCCTGTAGCGTTTGTAGCCGTTGATGGTGGGGGTGGAGAATACAGTGGCCGCCGCCGCGTGTTCCAGCAGGCCCCCGAGCCAGAACAGGCCGGTTTCCGACAGGGGTGCGGCCGAGCTGTCGGGTACGAAGGCATTCGCTCCGGAAGATAGAACCTTGAGCGACTGGTGCAGGTGCCACCCACTGGACATGACATCGGGCAGGCGCGGGCGGCACATGAAGCTGGCGTGGTAGCCATGGCGGCGGCAGACCTGTTTGACCGCCGAGCGGAACAGCACCATGTCATCGGCGGACTGGATGCCTTCGGCAACCTTGAACACCATTTCCACCTGACTGGGGCCGAACTCGATTTCCATCGAATGTAGGCCAAGACCAAGTCCCTGAATGTTCTTTCTCAGAATATCCAGAATGGGCTCGAGCTGATCGTAGTTCAGCTCCGTCAGGTAATTGTAGCCCCTGTGTGTAAGGCTGACTTCGGGCGCTGTGGCGGGCTGGCCTGCGTCTTCGGGGGCAAGGCGTGGGTTCTCCAGACGGGTGAGGTGAAACTCTACCTCCAGCCCGGTCATGAAAGCATAACCGGCATCTGCCAGACGGGAGAGCGCATCGCGGCAGATATGCCGGGTGGCAAAGGGCACCTTGCGCCCATCGCGGAAATACAGGTCACACAACATCCAGCCTGTCGCAGGCGCCCAGGGCAGGATTTTGAATGTCGTGGGGTCCGGCACCATAATAATATCGGCAGACCCACGCACTTCCGTCATGCCCGTGCTGTTCTGGGCCGAAAAGATGGAGATAACCGTCCGATGAGCCGTATCTTTCATCAGCAGGGAAGACGGGACGGATATACCCGCCGAGAACGCTCCCCCCAATGCTGAGGCAACCAGTGTTTTGCCACGCAGGATGCCGTGCTGATCGGGGAAGGAGAAACGGATGGTTTCAAGCCCATCCGCCTGTATGCGCTGTTCCACCGCGCGTGCGGCTTCAGCCTGCTGCGGTGTCCATAGTCCGTGCTGTTCAATAAAGCTCATCGCACTGCTCCCTAGCTGGCTGCGGCGAGTGTTTGCCACGGGGCTCCGGCACGTCGGCGCGAATCGACTTCATGCCAGTGTTCGAGATCGCTGGAAGCGCAAACGCCATCCATGGTCGATGGGCCCTGAATGTGTGCGGCTTCCTGCGGGGTCAGCACCATCAGCGGCGTTTCGCCACGCTCTGCTTTTTCAATGGCTTCCACCAGCATACGACGGTAGGCGATAATGCCCTTGTCCGCCTGACTCAGATGCTCGCGGGTGCGGTCCTGTATATGGCCCTGCGATTCAATGGCCCACTGGTCGTGTACGTTAATATCTTCACCCATGCCGGTATAGGTTTTGTGGAGCTGTTCCTCGGGGTCAAACCCATAATTGTTTTCGCGGCCGACGCGCGGCAGGTAGTCCGGCAGGGTGTAGAGCTGCAGACGCTGTTCGCGCATTTTTTCCTTGTCCACGGGGCCGGTAAAGCTGGTGAAAATGGCGTACCAGTACGTGCGCGTATCACTAATGGGCACATGCCATTGCGTGATGGTCATTTCGCTGGACATGGGAATGTTAAAAGCCTGCGGGAACAGCACATTGGTAACGCGCACATGGGTCTGCGATTCGTTCATCGTGCGGGTTGTAACCAGCTGTAGCCCGTAAGGGGTTTTTTCCACGGCGATGTCCGGGCAGTCGAATTCACGCAGGACGCGTGTCATGGGAATATCGCTTTCCGCGGATGTCGAGCGGAACTGCCGTCCGTAAGCGGTTTCCGTATCATCATCTTCAAAAAAACGATGGAGGAAGCTCGCATGTGATGGATCAATGCCAACTTCAAGAGCCTGAAGCCAGTTGCAGTCAATCAACCCCTTGAAAGCAAAGGTATGGCTTTCAGGGGCAATAAAGCAGTCAAGGTCGGGAAAGCTCGGGGCATCCCCTTCGCCCAGATAGACGAAAATGATGCCGCTTTTCTCAACAACCGGATAGGATTTCTGGCGGATACGCTTGCACAGGGTGCTGCCTTTGGGCTCTGCTGGTGTTTGCAGGCAATTACCATGTGTGTCGAAAAGCCACCCGTGGAAAGGGCAGCGCAGCCCGCCATCTTCCAGACGACCATAGGCAAGATCCGCTCCGCGATGCGGGCAGTCCCTGTCCAGAAAGCCCAGAGCCCCGTTTTCGTCTCTGAAAAGGACAAAATTCTGGCCCATAAGTTGCACCGGGCGTACGGGGCGTGTGCCTTCCAGCTCAATTGAAAGTGCCGCAGGCTGCCAGTAGTGGCGCAGTAGATTGCCCGCGGGCTTGCCAGCTGAAACCTGGGTTATCAGTGCATTTTGCTCGGCACTCATCATGAGAGATCGGTCTCCGGAGAACAGGGTTTTGCGTGCATTTGTTCGTTTAACGAACATAAATACCTTATGTGAACAATATGCTTGCAAGAAATGAAAAAACTATGCAAGCTTGTTTTGAAGTCGAGACAATAAAACAGGATGGCGGCCCGACAGGGCCTTACGCATCCTTTCGCGGAGTTTTCGAATATGGCTGAAATTTTTTTTTCGACAGGGTGACGGGAGTGTCAAAAAAACAGAGGCCAAAGCGGGTGGTAGCGTGATGCAGCTTGCCATTCAGGAAAATATTCGCGGTATCGAAGCGGAGTGTGGTGGCGCCTGCGCCTGTGCCACCTGTCATGTATATATAGATGATGCATATCTGCACCTGCTGACCCCGCCGGCTCAGGATGAAGAGGAAATGCTCGAAGGTGTGGCGGCTGAACGGCGTGATGGCAGCCGGCTGGCCTGTCAGGTCATTGTGAGTGATGCGCTCGACGGTATGGTGGTCGAAGTGCCGGATCGTCAGTTCTGATGACCGCGGGTGTTGTCATTCTTGGAGCGTCTCATGCCGGTGTGCAGTGTGCTGCTGCATTGCGGGAGTCCGGTTATCTGGGTTCCATAACGCTTGTTGATGTACAAAAGGATCATCCTTACCAGCGCCCGCCTCTTTCCAAGGGGTTCATGACGGGAGCAGCATCAGCGGAAAGCCTTTGCCTGCGGGGTGAGGTGTTTTTGGATGCGGAAACATCGACCTGCGGCTTGGTGTGCAGGTCGAACGCATCGTGCGGGATGAGCATAAAGTGCTTCTGTCCGATGGGCAGGAGCTGGCGTATGAAACGCTCGTTATCGCCACAGGCAGCCGTGCACGGCCGTTCCTTGAAGATTGCGCAGTTGAGAATGTCTACACCCTGCGGACACTGCGTGATGCCGAAGCGATCCGCGCTGCGGCAGAAACGACCGAAGGGCCGGTTGTTATTGTTGGTGGTGGGTATGTGGGGCTGGAACTGGCGGCCACATTCCGCACGCATTTCCAGCGCATGGTGCATGTTGTCGAGGCCGCACCGCGCCTGCTGATGCGTGCGGCTTCGCCCGCTCTTTCGGCTCTGGTCGCCGCCAGGCATCAGGAAGCGGGTACGGTCGTGCATGCTGGTCGCTGCGTGACAGGGCTGGAGCAGGTGGACGGTGCGGTTTCTGGTGTTGTGATGCAGGATGGCGAGGTTCTTCCCGCCGGGCTTGTGATCAAGGGTGTTGGTATTCTGCCCAATCAGGAACTGGCAGTCATGGCCGGGCTGGATTGTCAGGATGGCATTCTGGTTGATCAGTATTGCCGGACATCGGATTCTTCCATTTTTGCCATCGGGGATTGCTGCCGTTTTCCAGAGGCATTTTCTGGCAGGCTGGTGCGTCTGGAATGTGTCCAGAATGCTCATGATCAGGCCAGAACTGTCGCGTCGGTTATTTCAGGCAAAGCCCAGCCCTATACGGCAGTTCCGTGGTTCTGGTCCGATCAGTTGGGCATGAAACTGCAGACTGCCGGTAGGTGGGAAGATGGCATGACCTGTGCAGTGCGAGACGAATCTGAAAAAGGGAAAATGTCTTTCTTTCATTTTTCATATTCTGGTCAGCTCTGTGCAGTGGAAACGGTTAATCACCCTGCGTTGCATATTCTTTCAAGGCGAATGATTTTGTCGGGTGTTTTTCCAGAAATCTCTCAGGTTGAAAATGTCGATTTTGATCTGAAAAGGCTTCTGGCATGAATGGATGATAATTGATCGCAGTTATTTGGGGTGAAGAGGGTATTTCTGATGTAAATCAGAAATAGTATTCTGTTATGCTCGCGTTATTTTAATAGTGTAATTATATTTATAATAAAATTAAGAAAAATCTTTTCATTTTTCTGGAATCTCATTACGATTACGAATCGTTACGGAATCAAAAAATAGATGCGGTGTTCCGTGAGTTTGTTCACAGGCAAATCTTCAACCTATCAAAGGCGACGGAGGACCGGGGATGCGTTATGGTCGGAAATTTCTACTTTTGGCAGGCTGTATCAGTCTGGCTGCGCCACCAGCAATGGCTGCCACAGCAGCTTCAGGCTCATCTGCCAGCTCGGGGAAAAAAGCGGCAAGTGAAAGCCGTAAGAATGAATATCTGGAAGTCGTGGGCGGGAATGTCATTTCCGCTACAGGGGTAACCGGGCGGCAGTTCGGTGGTGGTCTGATCCGTGCGGAAACGGGGGATAAATCCGCCAGTACTGTTTCGCGCGATTTTATTGCCAAGCAGTCTCCTACGCAGTCCACATTCCAGATGCTTAAACTGACGCCGGGGGCCAATGCCGCGTCGTCAGACCCGTTTGGCATGCAGTATGGCGGCGGCGGTTTTTCGGTGCGCGGGCTTGATTCGTCACAAATGGGCTTTGTCTATGAAGGCATTCCCGTGACCAGCAGCTATAACAGCCAGGTCAATCCTTCCGAGTGGGCGGATACCGAAAACCAGGAGCAGATCCGCCTTGAGCAGGGTTCTCCTGATATTTCAACGCCGACTGTCAACGCCTCTGGTGGTGTAGTCTTTATCCAGACCCGCGATCCCTCGCATCATTTCCATGTTACTGCGGATGCCACGGGTGGTTCCTACAGCATGGCTCGCGGTTTTATGCGTGTCGATACGGGTGATCTTGGCCGTTCAGGCGTGCGGATGTTCATGTCCGTTTCGCATATGGAGGCTGATCATACCCGTGGGGCCGGGCATGATTCCAAAACCCATTTCGATCTGGGGGCCGTTAAGGACTGGGGTGCAGAAAGCCGCTCCAAGCTGACGATTTCCTATTCGAACTTCGATATCTCGAACTATGCGTACCCCACTCAGGCACAGTTCGATAAGGGTGGGTATAACTATACCAATGTTTATACCGGCACGAACACGAACTATTACAAGCTGCACCAGAACCCTTACGAGGCATTGCTGGTCTCCTTGCCCACAAAGCTGAAGCTGATCAAGGGTCTGACCTTCAATTTCACGCCCTATACATACTACAACTACGGAACAACGGGTTTCGGTGGTATGGTTGCGGAAAATGCTGTCTATAGCGGGCTGAGCAAAGAGCAGGTTGACCTGAATGGTGATGGCAGCATCACCAGTAACAAATATATGACTTACGAGCCCTATATTGAGGAAACATCCCGCTCCGGCTTTAACACCAATATGGTTTATCAGCGCGGGCACAACACGCTGACATTCGGCTACTGGTTCCAGTACGAGAATGATAACCTCTTCTCGCAGTATGGCCGGGTTAGCAGTAGTGGTTCTCCGCTCAATCCGTGGGGCGATTCCAATTATTATACGGTCAATGGCCACCCCATCATGCTGATGGCGTCTCATTCTTATGTGACGACAAACGTGCTCTATATCGGGGATACGCTGTCCCTGCTGCACGACAAGCTGAAGCTGACGGCTGGTTTCCGTGAGGCGATGGTGAACCGACAGGGCACAAACTCCCTTCCGGGCACGCCGTATCACATCGAAACCAACACAGCCGAACCTTTGCCGGCAGTTGGTGTGACGTACAAGCTCAATGATCACCATCAGTTTTTCATGAATGGTAGCACAGCCTTCAGAACACCCACGTCGAATGCGATGTTTGAAAGCACCTATAACGGTGCGGTGTCGTCGGTTGGTAATCCGAATCTGAAGCCTGAATATTCGATCAGTGAGGAAATTGGTTACCGTTACACGTCCAAACTGATGATGGCGCGTCTGACTTTCTTCAACTACAACTTTACCAATCGTCTGGTCAGCACTGTCATTTATAACGGCACCCAGCAGATTCCCTCGCAGCTTAATGGCGGTGGCCAGCATGCACGTGGGGTCGATTTTGAAATCGGCACGGCGCCCATTCACCATTTCCGGCCTTATATGTCAGCGGAATATCTGGATGCACGGCAGGACAATAACCTGAAGGTTGGCAACGACTATCTGCCGACAAGCGGGAAAACGGCTGTCAATGCACCCAAATACCAGCTTGGCTTCGGTCTGGATTATGATGATGGCCGGTTTTTCGGCAATGCGGGCATCAAGTGGGTTGGTCGGCAGTACTCGACATTCATGAACGATGCTTCCATCGATCCGTATGTGCAGGCAGATATGACGGCAGGTTACCGCCTGCATGATATCGGCATGCTCAAGAACATGGAATTTCGCCTGAATATCGTCAATCTTGCGAACAACCATTATCTCTCGGGCGTATACAGTGTGAAATCGAACGCTCAGGCCACAACCGGCACCATGGGTTCGACAATCGCTGCATCCGGTGCGCCGTCTTACTATGTTTCAACGCCGTTCATGGCCATGGGAACGGTTACCGCCGGTTTCTGAGGCAACGGACAGGTCTGGAGTGGTCAATGCACGATAGCCAGTATGGACGACGTACTTTTCTCGCCGGTGCGGCGGGAGCGACCCTGATTGGTGTCGGGGCGGGCCGTGAGCCCGTCCGGCAGACAACGGCAGGGCTTGTCAGGGGTAAGGCAACCGCCGTGCCCGGAGTTACGGCCTGGCTGGGTATCCCGTTTGCCGCGCCACCTGTTGGAGCGTTACGGTGGCAACCACCGCACCCCCCCATACCATGGGCCGGGGTGCGGGATGCTACGCGCTTTGGGGCAAGCCCCTGCGCGCCATCCATGCCGGGCGTTAGTCTTGATTACAGCCCGGACAGGATGAGTGAAGATTGCCTGACCCTGAATGTCTGGGCCCCGCCGGAAGATGGGCGGCGGCGGCCTGTCATGGTCTGGATTTTTGGTGGTGCGTTCGTCATGGGCAGCAGTGCCAACCCACGGTATGACGGCGCACAGATGGCTGCCGAAGGCACTGTGTTTGTATCCATTAACTATCGCGTGGGGATTCTGGGGAGCTATGTGCACCCGGAACTCTCAAGCGAATCACCCGCAGGCGTGTCGGGCAATTATGGTCTGATGGATCAGATTGCTGCTCTGCAATGGGTTAAGGACAATATTGCGAATTTTGGTGGAGACCCTGATAATGTAACGATCTTTGGCCAGTCGGCCGGGGCGTTCAGTGTCGGGTTTCACCTTGTTATGCCTCAATCCCGTGGTCTGTTCCACAAGGGTATTGCCCAGAGCGGTGCACCCATGGGGCGTCCGTCATCCAGCATTCTGCTGGGGCGGCAGGCGGACATGCAAAAGGAAGGCGTGGCGTTTGCGCAGCGCATGGGTGCCAGCTCCATTGCCGATATGCGCCGTATGGACGCCATGCATCTTGTAACGACATATGGGTTTAAATGGCTGTTTTATCCCAATATCGATGGCTGGCTGATCCCTGATCATCCCTGTACCTTGATGGAGGCGGGGCGCTGCGCCAATGTGCCGGTTATTGCCGGTCATAATCATGATGAAGGGCGGGTTTTCCCGCCGCTGGGTGGCGGTACCCTGTCGGGCCTGCAAGCGAGCCTGCAGGAAAACTACGGCACATATGCACCTGAAATCCTGCGAGTTCTGCAGGAACAGGGCTCTACCGATCCGGCGGTTATGGGCCAGGAAGCCTTTGGGGATGTTGTGTTCAACTGGAACAGTGTTGCCCTGTTCATGGCTATGTCACGCGTTTCAAAAAGTTATGCCTATCGCTTCGATTACGCGCATGCCTCAACCAAACCCGATAGTTTTGTAAAAGGGCAGGGTCTGGGAGCCTTTCATGGCGCCGAAATCGATTTTGCCCTGAGAACCTGCCGCTTTGACGTGCCAGAGCGCCGTGCGGAACAGGAACGGCTGATGAACACACTGTCGGGCTACTGGCTCAATTTTGCCAGAACCGGCACACCTAACGGTGCGGGCCTGCCGTACTGGCCAGAATATCAGGTTGGTTCAGGCAAGGTTCTGCGTTTTGGAGAAGGCGCGCCAGCATTGGACGATATCGCTTTCCGTGAGCGTCTGGTGCTGCTTGGGCGCGCCATGGATAACCGTATGGTGGAGCAGGCCTGACATGAAAGAACCCGTTTTCGACAAACCCCTGTTTGACAGTCGCGGCTCTTTTCTTCTGCTTATGCTCTGTTACGCAGCCGTTGTGGCCTCCATGGGCGGCGTTGGCGTTTTTGTCTCCTTCCTGCCGCAGATTGCACAGGACATGGGGATTTCCAAATCCGAAGCGGGCATGGCGCTTTCGCTGTTTTCCGTGCCTTCCGCGCTGATCTGCCTGCCGATTGGCCGGTTGATTGACCGTATTGGCATCTGTCTGGGCATGGTGCTGGCTGGCCTGCTGATGGCAGCGGGAGATGCCGTGCTGGCTCTATCCAGCATGCGGGCAGAACTGTATCTGGGCATGCTGCTGGCCGGGAGTGGCTTTGGCTGTCTTGTAGTCGCTTGCCCGAGCGCTCTGGTTTCGTGGCTGAATGGCGATACGAGAACCCGCGCACTATCGTTCTGGTCAACCTATGGGCCTGTTGGGTATGCTTTTGGCTTGTTGCTGTCAGTTCCGTTTGCTGAAGGTCTGGCATGGCGGCATGCGTTTCTTACGCATGGTTTGGTTGCGCTATGCCTGACCGTGCTGTCATTTTTCCTGCCCCGCAAGGATGCCTCGGTTGCATTGCGGCCTGATAATGTGGCTTCAGCCTTTTGTTTAAGGATACCCGTGTTATCAGGCTTGCGGCGGCGCTGGCTCTGCCCAATGCGGTTGCCTATGGCGTGAGTGTTGTCATGCCTTCTTATATCAACCGGGTTTATGGTGTGGGGCTGGGGTTGTCCAATAGTGGCATTGCGAGTGCCAAAATTTTTGCCATGATACTGGGCGGAACACTGACAGGCTATGTGTTGACCAAGAAGTTCCATTTCAGGGCCATGTACAGAGTGCTTGTCTGTGTTGGCGCGGTGGCCCTTCTGATTCTGTTTTTCCCCAAAGGTACATTCGGGCTGGCCTTGGTGGGCTGATCATCTGGCTTCTGGCATTTGGTGGCATGGCGGGTGCGGTTACGGCGCAGTTCCCGACCTATGTTAACAACAAGGAAGATATCGGGGTGGTATCCGGCCTGATCGGGCAGGTTACATCTATTGTCTGCCTTGCCACCCCCCCGACTTATTTTGCCCTTTCCGGCTGGACACAATACTGGGGCCTGTCGTGCATCGTGTTGTGTCTTGCTGCCTTGGTCGTGCCATCCAAACGGTGATGGTGTCTGTAATGAAGCAGGAAAATTTCATTAAAAATAATGATTTTTCTTGTCTGTAAAAGCATGAGGCGTGTGGCGTGCTTTGCGAGTGCGCTACCGCATATGTGGAGATGATATGGTGAAGATTGTTTCTGTTCAGGCCTATCCCTTTTCCCTTCCTACCCGGCGTGATTTTCGTTGGGCGGGCATGCTCGGGCAGCTTGGCAATTTTGTTCTTGTCCGTATTGAAACCGAAGATGGTGTGGTGGGTTATGGCGAAGCAACGCCTCTGCCGGATTGGGGCGGGGATTTCAGCCGCCATGCGGGTGAGACCATCAGCACGGTTATTGCCATGGTGCGCGATGTACTGGCCCCGGCGCTGATCGGGCATGATGTTACCGCGGTAACGGAAGCTGCCAGCATTATGGACCGGGTGGCAGTTGGCAATGTCTACGCCAAATGTGCTGTCAGCATCGGCCTGTATGACGCCTGGGGAAAAAGCGTGGGCCTGCCGGTTTACAAGCTTCTGGGTGGAGCGGTGCGCGAGAGTGTGCCTGTCGCCCACATGGTCGGCCTGATGCCTGAAAAAGAAGCGCTGGATGAAGCTATTCTGGCGGTGGAAGACGGTGTGCGGGCGTTGCAGATTAAGGGTGGTGTTGATGCGGAGCGCGATATCCGCCTCGTTGCTGCCCTGCGCAAGGAGTTCGGGGACGGCGTTGCCCTGCGTCTGGATGCCAATCAGGCTATGGCCATGTCAAGAACGCCCTTGCCATTGTGCGGCGTCTGGTTGATGCCGGGGTTAGCCTGATCGAGCAGCCGTCCGAAGGCCTGCGCTATATGGCGGAAGTAACCGCCGCCAGTGCTGTGCCGATTGTTGCCGATGAAAGCTGCTGGGATATTCATGACGCGGTGGATGTGCTGCAGGCCCGTGCGGCGGATTGCATTTCCATCTATCTGGCAAAGGCTGGCGGCTTTGGTGGTGCCTGCAAGGTGGCGGATTTGGCTGGGGCAGCGATGATGGCCTGCGATGTCAACGGTTCGATCGAATCTGCTATCGGCACGGCGGCCAATGTGCACTTTGCCCTTGCACGTCCGGCTGTGTCCCTGCCTGCGGTTATTACGATCAGTGCTCCGGCGGGCACGCATCCCTGTCGTGTGGCGGGCCATTACTATGATGATGATATCCTGACAGAACCGATGCAGGTCAGGGATGGCGCGATCCTGCCGCTGGATGCGCCGGGCCTTGGTATCACCATTGATGAAGACAAGCTTCAGGCTTTCCGGTGTGATCAGTGATGCAGACAACAGATTATCGCATTGCAGCCGATATTGGCGGCACTTTTACCGATGTGGCCTGCCTTTCCTCTGAAGGGCAGCTTATCACCGCCAAGGTGCCCTCCACCCCGCACGACTATGCCGAAGGCATTCTTGTAGGGATCGGGCAGATTGTGGAGCAGCTTGGGCTGGAGGCTGGCAATTTCGGCCAGCTTCTTCATGCCTCGACCATTGCGACCAACGCCATTCTTGAATCCAAGGGCGCTAAAACTGGCCTTGTTACAACAGAAGGTTTCCGTGATGTTCTGGAGCTGCGCCGTATCAGGGTGCCCCGGCTGTACGAACCCCTGTACGAAAAGCCTGCGCCACTTGTGCCGAGGCGCAACCGGTATGAAGTGGCGGAGCGGCTGGATGCCACCGGTGCTGTCGTGCAGCCGCTGGATGAAGCCGGGGCGCGGGCCGTAGGCCGAGCACTCGCGCAGGCTGGTGTAGAAGCCGTGGCTATCTGCTTTCTGCACAGCTACGTTAATCCCGAGCATGAACGTGCAGTAGAGCGTATCCTGCGTGAAGAACTGCCCGAGGGCTGTTTTATCTGCGCCAGTTACGATGTCCTGCCTGAAATGCGCGAATACGAACGGACCAGCACAACGGTTGTCAATGCGTATGTAGGGCCGGTTGTCAGGACATATCTGGAAAAACTCGTGCAGCGTCTTGAAGCCGCCGGTTTTGATGGTAACGTGCTGATGATGCAGTCCAGCGGTGGTCTGCTGGATGTAGCGCAGGTGCAGGAACGGCCCGCAACCGTGGTGGAAAGTGGACCTGCCGCCGGTGTGGTAGGGGCGGCGCGTCTGGGTATGGCCGCAGGCTATAAGGATATTATTACCTTTGACATGGGCGGCACGACCGCAAAGGCCTCGCTTATTCAGGATGGCTGCGTAACCGCCACCGATGATTATGAGGTGGGTGGCGGTATTTCCATGTCGAGCGCGCTGGCCAAAGGGGGTGGTTACGCCCTGCGGTTGCCTATTATCGATGTGTCCGAAGTGGGGGCCGGGGGCGGCAGTATCGTCCGGATTGATGCGGGCGGTGTGCTCAAGATCGGGCCGGAAAGTGTTGGCGCGGTACCCGGTCCTGCCTGTTATGACCGTGGGGGCGAGCACGCAACGGTGACTGACGCCAATGTCGTGCTGGGTTATCTCAACCCGGTCGCCCTTGCCGGTGGTACCGTGCCAGTCAAGGCCATACGCGCGCAGGAAGCGATTACGCGCACTGTCTGTGACCCTACAGGGATAGATCTGCTGGAAGCGGCTTACGGTATTCATCGTGTGGCCAATGCCACCATGATGCGAGCGGTCAAGGCGGTTTCCACATATCGTGGCCGGAACCCGCGTGACTTTACGTTGCTGGCGTTTGGCGGCAATGGCGGCATGCATGCCGCAGCTCTGGCGCGGGAGTTGAATATCGGCCGGGTTATCGTGCCGCCGGGTGCTGGCGTGTTCAGTGCGGTGGGTCTGCTGGTGGCCGATTACGAAATGGGTCGTTCGCTGTCGCTATCCCTTCTCCTGAAGGACGGAGAGACAGAACTGCTTGAAAAAGCGTTTTCTGATCTTGAAACGTCTGTTCTTGAAGGCATGACATACGAAACCACACCAACCCTGACCCGCTCGGTGCAGCTGCGCTACAAGGGGCAGGGGTCGGAACTGGGTGTTGTCGTGCCACCCGGCGTGATTGTGGACGAAACCCTGAACCTGCTGTCATCAGGTTTCGAGACCGAGCATAAGCGCAGCTATGGTTATATCAATGAAACGGGCCTGATTGAGCTTGTCAGCCTGCGGGTTGTGGCCTCATTGCCGCCAGCGCGTGCGCCGCGTGTGAGTGGTATTACCGGGCTTGTCGATACGGGTGAGATCGTTACCCGGAAAGCCTATTTCGGTTCCTCGTCAGGCTTATGGAAACGCCGGTTATCACCCGCATGGCGCTGAGTGATACGCCCCGTTCCGGGCCGATGATTATCGAGGAATATGAAGCACCACCATTGTGCCGCCTGACTGCACGGCATGGCGGGATAGCCACAACAATATCGTGATTCAGCTTGGGGCGGAGGAGCAGCAAGATGGCTGAGTGTGATCTGGCGCTGCTGGAAATCATCAAGAACGGGTTTGAGCTGTCGCCGATGAAATGGCGATTATCCTTATGCGCACGGCCCATTCTCCCATTGTGCGCGATGCCATGGATTTTTCCACGGCCCTGTGCGACCCGTATGGGCAGAATATTGCGCAGGGGCTGACAACCCCCATGCATCTTGGCAGCTTTTACGATGCCATGCAGAACCTGATCGGGCAGTATGAAGGGGATATAAACGACGGCGATATTTTTATCGGCAACGACCCTTATATTGCCTCTGGCCAGCACCTGCCTGATATTTACGTTATCAAGCCGATTTTCCATGCAGGTGCGCTGTGTGGCTGGGCTGCGACGATTGCGCACCATGTTGATGTCGGCGGGCTTGTTCCTGGCAGTAACTCGCTCAGCTCCACCAGCATTCATCAGGAAGGCCTGCGGCTGCCTTTTCTCAAACTGTTGAAAAAAGGCGTTGTCGATACCGCTATTCAGGCGATTATCGCGGCCAATGTTCGCACGCCGGATCTGGTTCTGGGCGATATTTCCGCCCAGTGTGCGGCCGTGCAGGCAGGGGACCGTGGTCTGCACGACATGTTGCAGCGTTATGGTGCGGAACGCCTTGCCGGATACACTACGGCGCTGCATGACTATGCGGAAAAGCTATCCCGTGCCGCTATCAGCAATATTGCCGATGGTACTTATACGTTTGAAGACCATATTGATGGTCTTGGCGAGGAGGGTGCTCCCGTTGTCTTTCGCCTCAGGCTTGAGGTGAAGGGTGATGAGGTGACAGCGGACTGGACGGGCACGTCCACACAGGTGGCGGGGGGTATCAATGCACCGCTGTCTTTTTGCAAATCCAATGTCTATGCCGCGTTGCGTTCGGTCATGGGCACGGATGTGCCTAACTGCCATGGCTATACGCGACCTATTCATGTTCTAGCCCCTGAAGGCACCGTGCTGAACTGCACCTATCCCGCAGCCTGCGGGGGGCGTGGCATTACGGGTTACAGGATTGTGGACTGCGTGTTCGGCGCGCTGGCGGCCTGTCTGCCCGATAGCGTTGCGGCGGATGGCGCTGGCGGCTCTACCCTGCCCAGTTTCAGCGGCCGTCAGAATGGGCGGACATTCGTGTTTTCTGAATGTGTGATGGGTGTCTGGGGGGCAACCAGCGCGCATGACGGGCAGGAAGGGGTGCCGCATATGGCCTCTAATCAGGCCAATGTGCCGGTAGAGGTGATTGAGGCGGATTACCCGATCAGGTCGAGCGTTACGGTATAGCACCCGACACCGCCGGAGCAGGACGCAACCGGGGTGGGTTTGGCATTATCCGCGATTACCGCATTCTGCAGGATGGTGTGTATTTTGGGGTGCGCTCAGACAAGCTACGCTTTCCGCCCCATGGTCTGGATGGCGGGCGTGCGGGTGCCGCGGCATCCAATATCCTGCTGATAGATGGGAAGGAACACAGGCTGCCCGCCATGCCGCTGGAGCCTATCATGCTCAATACGGGCGATCTGTACCGCCATGTCATGGCTGGCGGCGGGGGATATGGCAGCCCGTACGAGCGCGAGCCAGCCCGCGTGCTGGAGGATGTGCTGGACGGTAAAATGACCCAGTCCCACGCCTTTGATGAATACGGTGTCGTGCTGACAAAGGAGATGGGGGTCGATCTGGCGGCAACCCATGCCCGCAGGAACACCCTTACGGAGAAAACCAATGCAGATAGCCACTGACCGTCGCGTTGTTTCCGATATTGATCCGTTTTCGGAAAGCTTTCGGGCCGACCCCTATAGCCATTATGCCCAGCTTCGTGCTCTTGGGCCGCTTGTTTGGCTGGAAAAATACGGTATCTGGGTTGTGCAGCACCATGCGCAGGTCAAGACGGTTCTGACCGACTGGAAGCGCTTCAGCAATGCTGGCGGTGGCGGGCTGACCAATTATTTTAAGGAAAAAAACTGGCGCAAACCCAGTATTATTCTTGAGGTTGACCCACCGGAGCATGAGCGTACCCGCCGGGTTCTCATGCGGTTGTTCACCCCCGGTGCGTTGCAGAAGATGCGTGAGGAATTCACGCAGGTTGCCCAGTCCATGGTTGCTTCTGCCATTGCGCAGGGGCAGGTAGATGGCGTGTCCGATCTGGTGCAGCCTTTCCCCATGAAGGTGTTTCCCGATGCGGTGGGCATGCCTCCGCTCGATCGTGATATCATGCTGGTTTATGGCGGCATGGTGTTTGGCGCCTTTGGCCCGCGTACACCATGGTATGATCAGCTTCTTTCCCGTGCGGATGAAGTGAGTGCATGGATCGATGCGCATTGCGAGCGCTCGGCCCTGACGGATGACGGCCTTGGCGCGGCTATTTATGCTGCGGCTGATGGGGGTGAAATTACCCATGAGGAAGCCAAGCTGCTGGTGCGCTCCTTCCTGTCTGCCGGGGTGGATACAACCATTGATTCCATCGGCCTGTGCCTGCGGGCACTGGCAGAACACCCCGAGCAGTGGGCGGCCTTGCGTGAAGACCCCTCTCTGGCCCGTGCAGCGTTTGAGGAGGCCACGCGCTATGACAGCTCCTCGCAAAGCCTGTTCCGCACCACCACTGAGGATTTTGAGTTCGAAGGCAGATGCTGGGCAAGCACGAAAAGGTGCTGGTGCTGATCGGCTCCGCCGGGCGCGATCCGCTGGTGTGGGATGAGCCAGAGCGTTTTGATATTCGCCGCAAGATTACACAACAGGTCGGGTATGGAGCGGGCGTTCATGGTTGCGTGGCGCAGATGATGGCGCGCCTTGAAGGGGAAGTGTTCTTCCGCGCTCTGGCCACACAGGTGGACAGGCTGGAAGTGACCGGCCCCTCTACCCTGCGGCTGCATCCGGGGCTGAGGGGGCTTGTCAGCCTGCCTCTGGCGCTCACCGGCAAGTAAAATAAGGATAGCAGAACCATGGCAACGGTTATTGTTGCGGGCGGCGCCACAGGAATTGGCCGCGCCTGCGTTGGGTTGTTCAGGGAACGGGGCGACAATGTTGTCCTGATAGACCATCGGCCCGAAGCACAGGCGGTCGCGGATGAGAGCGGGAAGGGCGAATGCCTGTTTCTCCAGCGTGATCTGGCGGACCCCGCTGTGCCGAAAGAGGCCGTGGCGCTGGCTGTGGAGCGTTTTGGCGGGGTTGATACCCTGCTGATTACGGCTGCATTGATGGTGTCTTCCGCCCTTGAGGACTGGACGAACGAGATGTGGGACCGCACGGTGGCGCTCAATCTCAAGATGCCGTTTTTCTTCACACAGGCTGCAGCGCCTTATCTCAAGGCTTCTGCCAATCCGAGCATCGTGTTCACCTCATCAACCGGGGCGATCAAGGGCCATGCCGGTATGTCGGCCTATCAGCCACCAAGGCGGCCCTGCCGGGGCTGGCGCGTAGTCTGACTGCCGAGCTTGGCCCGGCAGGTGTGCGGATAAACTGTGTGCTGCCCGGCTGGATTGAAACACCGTTCAACGACCCGTTCTGGTCATACCAGCGCGACCCTGCGGAGCGCCGCACCCTGATCGATGCGGAAATTCCGCTGGGGCGGCATGGCACACCGGATGAGGTTGCCTCGCTTGTGCTGCTGCTGACCTCCAGCGCAGGGCGCTACATTGCTGGCACATCGATTGTGGTCGATGGCGGTTATACGGCGGTCTGACCCTATGCAGTACACGAACTGGCGGATAGCGGATGGCTATTCTTCTGCCGTAAGGCCGGTGCTGATGGGCGATGTGGGGGCGGTATCCGCTGCCCACCCGCTGGCTGTTGCCGCCGCACAGGACATGCTGCTGCGCGGTGGCAGCGCTGTGGATGCAACCATTGCCGCCCAGGCCGTGCTGTGCGTGATCATGCCCGATGCCTGCGGCATTGGGGGCGATCTGTTTGCGCTGGTGGATGACGGTATAGGCACGAGCGCCATCAGTGGCGCAGGTGCAGCCCCCCGGCATGGCACCGTCTGTTCTGATGACGGGGCGAACAGCATAACCGTGCCCGGTCTTGCCGGTGCATGGGCCAGTATGCATGCCCGTTGGGGAACACTGCTGTTTTCGGATATTCTCGCCCGTGCCATTCATCTGGCTGAAGGCGGGGTGATGGTGTCCGCCTCCATGGCGCAGACAGTCCATACGCATGCCGAGCGCCTGCGCGCCAATGGTGCGGCCTCGTGGTCGCTCCTGAACCTCCCTGCCGGAGCGCGCTTCGTACAGAAGGAACTGGCAGCGCTGTTGCGGCTGTTTGTCCAGCATGGGCCGCAGTGTTTTTACGAAGGGGATGTGGCAACGCATATCGTGCGCGCCGTAAAGGCACAGGGTGGTGCGCTGGATGCGCAGGATCTGGCGGCTCATGTCACGGAAGTTGGGCCCGCTCTGTCCGTTGAATTGGGTGAACTGAGCGTAATGGTGCAGCCTCCGCCAACACAGGGTGTGTTGCTGGGCATGGCGTTACGCAATTTCAGCCGTATGGGGCAGGGCAGTGCCGTTCTGTCCGATCATCTGGCTGTGGAACTGACAGAAGCCTCTTTTGCCTATCGGGACCGTGCGGGGGAGGGGGAGGCCCTGCTGGATGTAGCCTTGCAGGTTGATCCGGCGCAGGCCAGCCGCCGGGGCGGGCCACGGGCTTATCTGCACACCGCAGGTGTTTCCGTGACCGACCGCAACGGGCTGGTTGTTTCCTCGCTTGTCAGCGTTTTTGATGATTTCGGCTCCTGCCTGCTGGTGCCGGAACTGGGCATTACGCTCAACAACCGGGCAGGCGGGTTTACACAGGGTGCCAATGCGTGGCGGCCGGGTGCGCGGCCTGTGCATACACTGGCCCCCGCTCTGCTGCGCTCGCCACAGGGTAGGATGGCGCTTGCAACCCCCGGTGCGGATGGGCAGGTACAGACCCTGCTGCAACTGATTATTCGCATGCAGTGTCATGGGGAGGATCTTGCCACTGCTGTCGCAGCGCCACGCTGGCGTAGTCAGGGCAAGCGACTATTGATGGAAGAGGGCCATCCCTCTCAGGCGGGGCTGGCGGCCATGGGGCATGACGTGCTGCCGACAACACCCGGAGCTACCTGTTTTGGGGCAGTGGTGTGTACGGGTATCGATACGGCGGGCAGTCCTTTTGCGGTAGCGGACTGGCGGCGCAATACATGGGCCGGAGTGGCATAAAAACTGGCCTGAAAGACGGAAGGTTTGATAAAATATGGCGGAACGCCAGTTACGCGCTCCGCTATATTCTGCTGTCCTGTCAGCTAGGCTGATATGCCTTGCCGAAAGCGCGCAGTGCTGCGGTAAAGCAGCCTTCAGGAGCCTGTGTCTGGCCTGCCCCGATAACACCGCCCTTGCAGTGGGCAATGGCGGTGTCGATCACAGGTGTAATCCCCTGCTGCACAACCTTACGGATATCAATACCCGCCGGAACCCCGATGAAATCCATGGTCGGGATCTTGAATTCCATCAACTGGCCAACGGTGATTAGCTGCATGCTCTGCACGGTCGAGACCGCGCGGGCAAAGGAACCGTTCACGAACTGCTGGAGTGCAGGGGCCGCCGCCTGTGCATGCCCGCCAAGGCCGATGGTTTCCATAATGCTGCTATCACCGATATCTGGCACAGCATCGGCATCGCCCCATTCAGACGAGAAATATAATCCCTCGATCCGGTTGGCCGGTGCGGTAAACCACTGCTCACCCAGTCCGCTGACCTTGATGCCGAACTCAACACCATTGCGGCACATGGCGGAAACAACCGTGCTGTATGGAATGTTTTTGATGGAATCGGCCATGGCTTTACCTGCTGCCATGGACAGGCAGAGCGAGAACTGTTCGTTCACTTTCAGATAGGCCAGTGTTTCCTGCAACAAGGCGCGGTCCGTGCAGGTATCGTACAGCGCCAGTGCAATGGCGTTGAGGATAACGGCGCTGCCAGCGCTGTTGCGGTTATGGCATTCGTCGCCCATTTCCAATGCGCGGGCAATCATGGGCTTGACCGGAATGGGGGGAATACTGCGGATGGCAGCCCCCAGAACCGGGCCCAGCACGGTTTCCAGCCAGCGCCAGCGCTTGCGGGCTTCGTTATTGTATTCATCGCGGTTCAGAAGGCCCGAGGCCGGGCCCTGAAAAAGCTGCGAGTAACCATAGCGGTTGTGAACAGGGTCATGCACGACCGCCAGCGGGCTGGAGGCACTGGTAATGCCCGCCATGCCGCCAACGGCCCCGTATTCATGGCACGGGGCTACGACAATCTGCCCCTGCAGGATCATCTGCTCGGCTTCGGCTTCCGTTTCCGCAAGGCCTTCGTGAAGGACAGCCTGAACAACCCCCATTTTCTGGGGGTTGCACATATCCTGCCAGGCAATGGGCGGGCCCGCATGCAGCACGGTGGCGCGTGTCATACCGGGCAGTACGTCAATGGCCGGGCGCACATCCACCCAGACCGGGCGTGCCGCGGCAAAGCGGGACAGGGCTTCGTTGTTGGCCGCGGCGATCTTGTCAGGGAGTGTCATGTCATGCCGCTCCTTGCAGGCTCTGGCCGAAGGCCCGCAGTGCCAGTTCAAAACAGGCCAGTGGGGCATGCACTTCACCCGCGCCGATCAGCCCGCCTTCCTTATGGGTTATGGCGGTGTCCAGCAGGGGGGTAATGCCGGTCTGCACAACCTTGCGGATGTCGATACCGATGGGGCCGGGCGCAAAGTCCATGGCCGGGATGCGAACATCGGGGTTGGTTCCATGGCAGATGGACAGCATGTCATGCGTATTGGCGATAGCCTGCTGCATGGTGGCCTGAACATACTGGGTAACCGTGGGGGCCGCAGGCTGGATGAAACCGCCAAGGCCGATGGTTTCGGTAATGGCGCTGTCTCCCAGATCGGGCGCGGCATTGGAATCATTCCATTCCGCACGGAAAAACAGACCGCGTACGGGGTTGGCCTTGGCGATAAACCACTGGTCTCCAAGGCCGCTCACCTTGATACCGAATTCAACCCCATTGCGCGCCATGGCGGTGACAATGGTGCTGTATTCGATACCTTCGGCTGGTACCAGCATGGACTTGGCGGCTGCCATAATGGCATGCAGGAAGAAATGCTCCGATTCTACAAGGAATTTTATGGAAGCGCGTACGTCTTCTGCCGGCATGTCCACAGCCATGAGATGGCCATAGATTTCCTTGAGAAACTGCGCCGTGGCGGCAATCGAGCGGTTATGACACTCATCCCCCATTTCCACCGCGCGGGAAATGATGTTGCGAATATCAATCGGCCCGGCGGCTTTGAGCGCCTGCTTGAGCACCGGGGCAAAAACCTTGGCCTGCCATGTCAGGTTACGAAAAACCGTTTCATCATACGCACCCCATTTGAGCAGGCGCAGCCCGCCACCTTCAGAAATGCAGCTATAGGCGCGGTTGCCGAAAGTGGCGTTTTCCACCACCAGCATGGGGGTGGAGGCAGAGGTAATGCCTGCTCCCGCACCAACCGCCATGTGATGGTGGCAGGGGGCTGTCAGGATTTCGCCTTCGCGGATCTTCTGCTCCGCCTCTTCCGGCGTGCTGGCAAGGCCTTCCCACAGAGCTGCACCAATAATGCCATGCTTGTGCGGGCCGCACATGTCATCCCACGCAATGGCGGGTGCGGAGTGCAGGATCAGGTTGGGCAGCATGCCCGGCAGCACGTCTAGTGCGGGGGCTACGTCCACCAGTTGCGGCTTGCCCTGTCGGATAATGTCAACCGTGCGGGTATTGGCGTCTTCTATCCGGTCTTTAAGCGTCGTCATCAGTGGTTCTCCGGTCAGATCAGGGAATCGAGCAGGTTGAGCAGGTCATCGTCCTGCGGCGGGGGCGGCTTCCACAGAACCTGCACCACCGTAATGGATTGCTGCCTGAGCGTTTCGGCAAATAGGTCAATGCCGACATTCACGACACAGGGGGGCTGGCCCGCCAGGAGCGGATTTCCGGTATCAGTCATGGAGCATCCTCAGGTAACGGCCGGCCAGTGTTACGGCTTCGGCATTGTTGCGGGCGACCAGAATGTCGGCTTTTTCCAGCGTGGCGGCCTGCAGGGCATAATCCTGCGGGTCGGCACGGGTGCCGCAGATTGTCACGATCACGGGCAGGTTTCTGCCCTGTGCGTCAGCAAGAGCGCGGGCCTGTGCAATGGTTTCGGCCAGCAGGGCCGCGGGGTTTGCATGTGCGCCGTAGCCCAGCACCAGATCAATCAGCAGCAGGGCGACTTGCGGGTCCTGCGCTTCGTGCAGAATGCGCTGGTTACGCAGCAGGGGGTCGATCATTGGGTGAGCGCGGCCTTCGGTATAGGCGTCCTCCCCCAGATCAATGACTGTATGCTCTTTGCTGGTAAAAGGGTCTGTCAGGGCGTAAGCGCCGTGCTCCAGATTGGAATACACGCCGTTTACAACATCCTTCAGCAGAAACAGCGCCTCGTAGCAGAGTGTGCCACCAGCATAGAGACCACGCAGGTAACGCTGTTCCGGCTTGCGGCCCTGTAGGCTGTTTTGCAGGAAACTGTCCTGTGTGGCGGTATCGAGTGCTGGCAGGGGCGTGGAGGCCCCCATCGCCTGCGCCGCAGCCAGCGCGGTTTCCGCTAGCGTGCGGGTGAAGGTGAGATTACCCTCGGAGCCCGTAGCTCCCTGCCCGATAAAGTTGATGATAACGGGTTTTGGCAAGGTCGCGCAGGTGGCAAGAATTTTTTCCGCCACGGCAGGGCTGGGGGGCTTGGATGTCACGACGATCACATCGGTATTGCTGTCCTGCGCAAGGATATGCAGTCCCTGCAGCATGCTCAGCCCGCCGATTTCCTGTTTGAGGTCGCGCCCCCCCGTGCCGATAGCCTGACTGACACCAAGGCCCAGCCAGTCCAGTAGCGAGGAAATTTCCTGTGTACCGGTGCCAGATGCTGCCACAATGCCCACACGCCCACGGGCGACGGCATTGGCAAAGCCGATCCCGGCACCGTTGATGAGCGCGGTGCCGCAATCAGGCCCCATAAGCAGGCGGTTTTTGGCGGCGGCAAGCTCTTTCAGGCTGCGTTCATCTTCAAGGCTGACATTGTCGCTGAACAGGAAGACATTCAGGCCCAGTTCCAGAGCGCGCTTGGCTTCGCGGTAAGCATAGGCGCCCGGCACGGAAATACAGGCCAGATTAGCCTGCGGCTGCATGGTTACAGCGGCATCAAGCGAGCGCGGCTGAAGCGTACCCTGTGCGTTCTGCGGTTTTTGCGCCAGCAGCCGGGTTGCGGCCTCAAGTGCTTGTTCCGCTAGAGCCTCGGTATCAGCCACGATAGCGATGATGAGGTCGTCCGGGTTTGCCGCACTGGCCTGCGGTGTCAGCAGGCCCGAGGTTGCAAGAATTTTGCGGTTGTTTGGCGTTGCATCATGCGATGGCTTCCGTTACGCCCTCCTCATGACGGAGGGCTTCGGAAACGCGCATCAGCCTGACGGAATCATGGTATTCCCGCGGCCGGATGATAAGTCTGGATGCCATGGTTCAGGCCTTGTCCTGCTGGAATGTGGTGTCATGAAAAAGCGGGTAGCTCCGATGGCATCAAAGCGCAGGCCCGTAATGGTGTCGCGTGCGGCAACGATTGTTGCATTGCAGTGGAGCGGCACCGCCAGTGCAGCCTGCATGACCTCCATCTGCACCTGAGCGAACAGGGGCACGAATTCTTCCGGGGTCAGGCAGTTTTCCGCCTCGTCTATCAGGGTGTCGATCTGGGGATAATCCGCAGCGGCGCGTTTGCTCCAGCCATAGGAGCCCTGACCGCTTTTGCGGGAATGATAGACAAACCCCAGAAGCTGCGAGGAGCTTGCGTATTTGCCCTGCGGAATGAGGTTGTGCAGCCCCTGCATGCCAGCCTGAATCCATTGTGGCGGGGTGCAGAGTTCAACATCGACAGCAATACCGACCTGAGCCAGCTGCCGCGTTACAATCGCGCCGAACTGGGGGTAGAAATTGACCGGTAGCGCATAGAATGTCACGCGCAGGGTTTCCCCTTCACGCATGCGTATACCATCCGGGCCGGGTAGCCACCCTTCCTGTTCAAGCAGATGGACCGCTTGGGCGGGGTTGTGAGGGTACATATTTTCCACGCCAGGTTCATATCCCAGCGTAAACTGCGAAACCGGGCCGTAGGCGCGGGTGAACTCGCCATGGAAAACTTCGTGCACCAGTGCATCGACATCCAGAGCATGGCTGATAGCCTGCCGCACGGCGAGACTGCTGGTGGGGCTCCGTTTGATGTTCATCATCAACGAAACCGGCACACCCCGGATAGGCCATGTGGTGACGTCCAGCCCGTCTGTTGCGCGCAGGTTCTGCGCCTCTGCAGGATTGGCGGCAAAAATCATGTCCACGCTACCGTCCAGCAGCGCAGCGGTGCGGGTGGCGTCATCTGGCAGGAATTTGAACAGGATTTCGTCAATCAGGGGCGGGCCCTGATTATCCACGCAATCCGGTGCCCATGCATAGTGTTCGTTCCGGCGGATAACGAGGCAGTCTGTCTTGTCCCAGCGTACAAACTGGAAAGGCCCCGTGCCAACCGGGTGCAGCATGAAGGATCCACCGGCACTTTGCGCGCAGGCCAGAGAAACAGGGGCCAGCCAGCCCTGACTAAGGGCATCGAGCAGCAGGGCGTATGGAGAATCCAGCACAATTTCGAGGCAGTGCTCGTTCACCACCCGGCTTTCGCGGTAGCTGCCAAGCAGGCCTCCCGCCAACTGGGAGCGGTTGTCCGGGTTGCGGGCCCGATCAAGCGAAACCTTCATGGCCTCGGCAGTAAAGGGTGTGCCGTCGTGAAACAGGACATCTTTGCGAAGGTGGAACGTATAGGTCAGATGATCATCTGAAATACTGAACGTTTCCGCCAGACCGGGGCGGTACGCACCATCGGCCGTCTTGTTCACCAGTGTATCAAAGACACCATTGGTCATCTGCAGCGCGAGTTCCGCAGCGCCGAGATGGGGGTCCACATTAGAAGGTTCGTAGTGAACGCCTATGCGCAACTGTCTGGATGCACCCATGCTGGCCTCTTGGTCTTATAGTGAACATATGTGCGTATTAGCAACAAATGGCCGGGCGAATGCAAGGGAGAAATTACGAACCCATGTGCCAGTCTGCGTTTTCTGATCTGATATGGTTCATGGTTGTGTTTTGAAAAATAAAGATTTTTCCAAAAATAAAGGGGCTGAGTATGCTCAGCCCCTTTGGGTTGGTCTGTATATTGGGTGCGGAATCAGATCAGTGTTTGGCTGATATCTTCGGCAGCGGCCAGCATGTCGGGCAACACGTCGGCCAGCAGTTTTTCCATGGGCACCATAGAACTGAAAGTGAAAGTGTTGAAACTGGCGACAACCCGCTGGCGGCTGTCAAAAATGGGCACGGCCAGAGAGCGGACGCCGATCTGCATTTCCTGATCGACAATGGCATAACCCTGCTTGTGGATCGTGCGGCATTCACGGCGCAGGGCTTCCATGCTGGTCAGGCTCTGTTCCGTAAGCGGCTCAAGGGTAATCTGTTTGAGCAGTGCGTCCCGCTCGCTTTTTTCCATCATGGCCAGAATACAGCGCCCGGCGGAGGCATAGGCCAGCGGAAAGCGGCGGCCGATGGTGAGCGCGGGAAAACTGAATGCATCCGTGTTGGCGGAGGCAATGTGCACAATGTCGAGTCCATCGCGAATACCCAGTGCCGCGGGAAAGCCCGACTGGTCACGGATTTTTTCGAGATAATATTGCGCCTTCTCGGACAGAGGCACGGAGGACAGGTAGGCGTAGCCCAGTTCCATGACTTTAGGGGTCAACTGGAACAGGCGGCCGTCCTGCGAAACAAACCCCAGATGCACCAGTGTCAGCAGGTAACGGCGCGCTCCCGCCCGGTCCATTCCGGTTTTTTCAGACACCTGCGACAGGGTCATACGCGGGTTGGCCCGCCCGAATGCCATGATGATGTTCAGGCCGTAGGAGAGAGAACCAACAAATGTTTTTGGTCTGTCTTGAGTCTCTGCTTCTGAAGTCGTCACTGATTGATCCACGCTCTTAAGAATTAATTTGGGGGTAGCATATAGGGAAAGATTTCTAATGTTTCCATGATCTGGAACATGGTGGGCTCCGGGCAAAAGCTTTTACATCACGTTTGCGTGATGTCTGGTTCTAAAACCAGCTTTCGTCGAATGTTCACAGAGCGCTCTTTTTTTCACAATGCACACAGTGTCCGGTGCAGAGGTAGGGCTGGTTGACGCATTTGATTGTTTAATACGAACTTATGTGCATTATATGAACTTAATGCCAGTCATGGCACCATGCAGGTAGGGAAAATTCAGTCATGAAACTGGTGATCGCACTGGGCGGAAACGCGTTGATGCAGCGGAACGAACCGCTGGGTATGGCGGTGCAGTGGAAAAATGCACGGGTGGCCGCCGGTGCGCTGGCGGAGGTTGCGCGGCAGCATCAACTCATCCTTACCCATGGCAATGGCCCGCAGGTCGGGCTTCTGGCTATGCAGTCCGAATCCTTCAAAGGAGCAGAGCCTTACCCGTTCGATGTGCTGGGTGCGGCAACCGAGGGCATGATCGGTTATATTCTCGAGCAGGAGCTGGGGAATATTCTGGGTTACGATGTCCCTGTCGCAACGTTGCTGACGCGCGTGGAGGTCGATCCGAATGATCCGGAGTTTTCAGACCCCAGCAAGTTTATTGGCCCAACCTTTGAACACGATCAGATCGAAGCGCTTCAGGCTGAATATAACTGGGTATTCCGTCAGGACGGGCGCAAATGGCGCAGGGTGATTGCCTCTCCGCAGCCGCAGCGCATTCTGTGGCACAGGCCTATCCGCTGGTTGCTGGATAACGGCACGGTTGTCATATGTGCTGGGGGTGGGGGTATTCCGGTTGTCAAAAAAGAGGGTCAGCGGATGGAAGGCGTGGAGGCGGTTATCGACAAGGACCGGGCCTCCAGTCTTCTGGCTATGCAGATACCGGCTGATCTTTTTGTTATTGCCACTGATGTTCAGGGGGTTTTCGAACATTACGATACACCGCAGCAGCGTCTTTTGCGGCGGGTCACGCCCTCTCATCTTATGGCGGAGCAGTTTGCCAAAGGATCAATGGGGCCCAAGATCGAAGCGGCCTGCCGTTTTGTAAACCGCACGGGTAAACCTGCTGTCATTGGTGCGCTGTCTGAAATTGCAGCCATTGTAGCCGGAGACGCCGGAACCTGGATCGTACCAGAGCAAGACGGGGCTGAATGAAACAAGTCAGAGCCTGCCGGGTCGGGGCGTTTGTCGCGGCCTCTCTTATGGGGGTGAGTGCACCCGTGCGGGTTCTGGCGGTGTTTCCGCGCCATGTTTATCTGGTGGTCAGCCTGCGCGAGGAGGATAGGGTTGTTATCCTGTGTCCGCTGAGCGAACAGGATGGCCCGTTATGTATCATGCTGGATCACTGGCCTGTCTGGTCTGAGCTTGCGGGGCAGGAGGGTTTTTTCGACAACGGTCATATACGGATAGTCCGTACGATATTCAGGTTGGTGATGCGGCTGTGTGGCCATCGGCTGTTGCCACATTATCTGATAGCGCAGTCTGTTTGCGGCAAAAACTGACCGAAACAGCGCGGCTTCTCGTGCATGGATCAGACTTACTGTCTTCTGTTCTGGGGGCGTGCGATCCATCAGCCCTACCCAGCTATGCTCTGTCGCAACTGGCGGCGGGGATCAGACGGGACGATGCGTCATTGTTACGTAAGGGGGCTGCGGAGCTTGCTGGTCTGGGGATAGGGCTGACACCTGCGGGGGATGATTTTCTGTGTGGGCTTATGCTGGCAGCATGGTTTTTTCTGCCTGATCCTGTTCGTGTATGCGCGCCTCTGCTGGAAGGAGCCCGAGGGGCGACCACCACATTATCCTTTGCTTTTCTGGATGCCGCATCAAAAGGACATGCATCTTCCGTATGGTGTGCGTGCCTGCGGGAGTTAAAAAATACCAGGACCAACACTGTATTACAGGAGCATATGACGCGCATTGTTGCGTATGGCGCAACATCAGGAGCCGACTCTCTGGCTGGGTTCATATGGGGGGCGGCCCTGATGGAGCCATCCTGCCAGCGGTAAGCAAGACTCCATGCAGGAGAGAGTGTTTATGGAACGGAAAGCGTTCTCGTTAGAAAAACATATCCATAAATATGGAATAATTTCCTGAGTTTATGAGAGCCCCCTCTTTGTTGCTGACAGGCGGGGAATGGTCAGAGCCATGATGGTGCGCCTTTGTGTGTCAGTATGGTTGGGCATCTTTCATGCTGCATTTTCATCATGTTTTCATATTGTCGCGTTCCTGATCATATTTTTGTTTTCATTGGTGCAGTTTATGCGTTAGAAAAACAAAAGTTTCTTGAACGAAACGTTCGGTGATCGAACAAACTGCAAAGAGATCCAAGAATGACCATTGGTCTTGATGAGGCACAAAAGGCACTGGCAGCATCTTTCGCAAAGGCGGAAGAGCTTGGTATTGCCGTGTGTGTCAGTGTCTGTGATGCAGGGGGCCGTCTGGTTACGTTTGCCCGCATGGATCAGTCTAACTGGGCCAGCATTTATGGCAGTCAGGGCAAAGCGCTTACAGCAGCGGCTACTCGGTGCCGGAGTGGGGTCATTCCTCCAGAATCCGTCGTTATGCAGAGAATTGCGGAACTGGAAGGTAGAAACATGATCTATGCGAAGGGAGCTGTCCCTTTGATCAGGGATGGTGTGCTTCTGGGGGCCGTTGGCGTTGGCGGTGCCAGCGCAGATATGGATGAAGCCTGCGCGTTGGCGGCTGCTCATGCCCTTTCATGCGATGTGTAACTGACCTTGTTGGGTAAGTTATAAGCTTATTATGGGTATTCCCTGTTCTTTATTGATTCAGGAAAGTATCCTTATCTGGAACTATTCTTTTCACTGTTCATGTATGGCGTGTTCTGTGGGGGCGAGGAAAAGGGTGGAGTATTATGCACGATAAAACCGGGCATGACACTGTCGAGCTTCGGCAAGGACAGCGCAATGCCCTGCGGGTCGGGGTTGGCATCAGCGCGCTGGCTCTTTTAACGGTCTTTGTGCTGCATGTGTTGGGTATCGTCATGCTGGTAAAAGGCATGGGGAATGGCGGGACATTGCCTGAGCACAAACCGCCGATGCAGACACGTATTTTGCCGCCTCCGCCGCCCAAAATAGCCGTGCCGCCACCGCCCAAGCCGCCTATCCGGCGTGTGACACATGCGCCGCCCAAAACGCCGCCTGCACCACAGCAGATGACGGCTGAGGCACCGCCTGTGCCGCTCAATGTTCCTAGCGTGCCGGATACGGCGGCGGGCTCGGTGCCGTTGAACAATGTGCAGCCTGTTTATCCGCCAGAAATGGAGGAGGATAATATTGAAGGCCGCGTGACACTGGTGTGCGATGTGGAAACAACAGGCATGACCAGCAACTGTACAGTACGTTCCGTAACTGGTGGGCAGGCTTTTGCGGCCTCAGCACTGGATTATGTTCACCGGGCCCGCTACCACCCCGCCCTGCGCAACGGTGCGCCGGTCAAGGAACTGCACAAGGTTTATGTCATCCGCTTCAGGCTGGATAACTGAGTACCCATGGTTACGACATGCAATCTTCTCCCGCACGCACTGGTTTCAGTCGGTCGGGGTAGCCAGACGAGGATTTTGAATACGATGACCACACTGTCCCGCACCTCATTTTCCGCGCTTGTTCTTGCCGGAACACTCATGTCAGGTCTGCCGGTTGCGGCCATGGCGCAGGATGCAGCCCCCACGGCAGCAGAAACAGCAAGCCCGGCAGCACCGCCGGCTGAGGTCGCTGCTCCTTCTGCGGCAACGCCTGCGCCTGCTGCTGATGCGCCGGCCGCGGAGCCTGCTCCGGCGCCTGTTACACCCGCAGTGACTGCACCGGCTGAACCACCCGCGGTCGCAGCGCCTGAGGCCAATCCTTATGGGCTTGGCGCTCTATGGAGCAATGGTGATGTGATTGCCCGTGGTGTGCTGCTGATCATGCTGCTGATGTCGCTGTACATGGTACATCATGATTACGAAATTCATTGAGCAGGCACGTCTGTTTACGGCAGGCAAGGAGGCTGTGCGCCGGTTCTGGACCAAGCGCAGCATTCAGGAAGGGGCTGCTTCTCTGACCAAGGCCTCGCCTTTCCGCTATATTGCTGAAACCGGTATTGCTGCAGCGGAACATCACGAAGGTACAATGCAGGAAAGCATCGACCTGCATAGCTGGACTGGCATGTCCATTCAGCGGGCGGTCAACAATACACAGAACAACTTGCAAAAGGGTCTGGCGTTTCTGGGCACGGTAGGCTCTACTTCGCCGTTTATTGGTCTGTTCGGTACGGTGTGGGGTATCTATCACGCGCTGACGGCTATCGGCATTGCCGGTCAGGCCTCGATCGACAAGGTGGCAGGGCCTGTGGGTGAATCGCTCATCATGACGGCGATCGGTCTGGCCACGGCGGTTCCTGCAGTGCTGGGCTACAACCTTCTGGTTCGTCGCAACAAGGGGGCGATGGATCAGGTGCGTGATTTTGCTGATGATCTGCAGTCGATCCTGATTGGCGGTGTGCGCCATGGTGGGGTGGAACATATTCAGGTGCGCCCTGACAGTTCCCCCACAACGGCGACCATCTCTAACCGGGTGGGCTGAACCATGGGGATGCATGTCGGCAGCGGCGATGGGGGAGAGGACGAGGTCGTCTCCGCCATCAACACGACCCCGCTTGTCGATGTCATGCTGGTGTTGCTGATCATCTTCCTGATCACCATCCCGGTGGCCACGCATACGGTCAAGGTGAGCCTGCCGAAAGATCTGAGCCAGCCCACGGCAACAAAAATTAACAACATTGTTGTTGCTGTCACGGCGGATGGGCATCTGTGGTGGAACCAGACCGGCTTGCGTGATCAGGCAGAGCTGGAAAGCCAGCTTGAGAAAGTGGCGGTAGTGCAGCCCCAGCCACAAATCCAGATTAGGGGCGATGCTACGGTCAAATATGAAACGGTAGGCCGGATCATCGCAGCCTGCCAGCAGGCCGGTATTTCCCATATCGACTTCATTACCGAAAAACCGAAGGACAACTGAGCATGGGCATGAATGTCGGGTCGGGCGGCACAACGGAAGACGAGGGTATTGTTGATATCAACACCACCCCGCTGATCGACGTGATGCTAGTTTTGCTGATCATGCTGATCATAACAATTCCTTTGCAGACACAGTCGGTCTCTATTGATCTGCCGCAGGGTAATCCGCCACCACAGACCATCGAAGTGCCGGTGGTGACGCTTGTGATCGACTTTGACAATTCGATCACATGGAATGGCGAGCCAGTGCAGTCTGAAGATGATCTGCAAGCCCGTATGCGGCAGATTGCGATAGGGCCGGAGGAGACCCGCGCCGAATTTCATGTCCAGCCCAACCGGCTTGCTAATTACAAGACGGTCATTCACGTCATGGCGGATGCACAGCGCCTTGGTATTACCAAACTCGGCATTACCGGGCAGGAACAGTTTGTGCAGCCCTGATGCAATTACGAGGGGTGTTGGTTCCAGACAGCACCTTTCAGTTTGATGGTTGTAAAAACTATTGATTGAATAATATTTTTCCTGATTTCATGTTTTTAGCGTTTTGACTAACTCTTCCTGGTTCTGATTTTTGCTCTGCTGCAAACGTAGACGAATGTTACCCCAGAAACCGTCAATCAGCACGCCAAAAGCCCAAAATCAGAATTAAGGTAAATCAACCAATAGTTCTTCGATCCCTCCACATTGTATCATAAACCGCAGTTCTGATATGAAACCAAGACATGACAGCCAGAGCTTTTTTGCCATGTCCCGGAAACGTGGGGTTTTGATACAGTATGTTAGCTTTATAGTGAATGGATTTTATGGTTTAATTTTCCAACGTGTTATAGCGAGTTTGGCAAGATCCTTTTGTCGGCTCTCAATTTCTTCAACTCCCCATTTTTCTTTATTTCCAATTTCTCTTGTGAGTTCAAATGATGAAGATAAAAATAGTTCCTTTTTATCTTCAAAAGAGCTATTTCCTATAATGGAGTTGGATTTTGCATCCATTAAAGCTAGATTGCCAATCATATTAATATATTTTCCTGAAATTCTGGCGTCAATGTCCCAAGATGGAGATGGATTTTGAGGAAGGACATGTTCAAGATTAACACTTGATGTATCTGGGTTTGTAATTTTCTCGGTATTTTTTGTTTTTTCCAATTCCAGTTCAGATAAGTACCAACGTGCTAAAGGTACTTTGGCAACCCTTGCGCTTGTAAAATCTTTTTCAAATTGCGCGTCAGTCGGTACTATATCAAAAGAATCTAGAAGCTCACGAGCTGTTTTGATTTTTTGTTCAAAAACATCTTTAGCCCGTTGTGCATAATTATCTTCCAACACTCCGCTTCCTCCAGATCCGCATATTAAAAAGCGCACACTCCAAGAAGCAAGCATAGGTATTGTTTTATTGATTTCAGATTTGGAAAAATGAGAAAAAACAGAAAGTAGTAGAGGTCTTACTTGAGTGATATTGGCAATATTGAATAAAGATAGTGATTTTCGAACGGTTTCTGAATATTCCTTCCAGAAATCTGATGATGCATTTGATAGAGATGAGTAAATTTTTGCTGATGTTAAAAGGTTTTCAACATATGATGCGATGGTTATTTCATCTTTGACTTTATTTTTTATCTCATCATATAAATTCTTTTCTCTTACTAATCCATTTCTTGAAATCCAATCATGGCGTATGAAATTTTTAATGTCTCCTTCTCCGTTTGAATTGGAAATGAGGGTTGTCATTTCTTTCCATTTTGATTGACAAGATGGCAAGCCTTCTGTCCCAGCTATGCTAAACACATAGTTCTTGAGTAAGTCAGCTACAGTTAAATCAAGTCCCCTGTCATTTAATACTTCAAATATTATATAGGCATTTGATTCGCTGCCGACATCTAAATAAACCAAAACAACTTTCTTTTCTATAAAATCAATTAAGTCAAATAAATCACTGTCTGGATTTTTTGAAAGTATTGTAAAGTGTTTAATGGTTTTTTGGGCTTCTTTGATTGCGTGAAATAATCTCTTCTGAGTATCTGAAAGATTTCTTGGGGCACGCTGGCCAATATCAGGGACAGCAACAACATACTCGTTGTAAAAATTCTGATCTTCTGGAAGTATGAGTACGCGAGGGCTTGAATTCATTGTTCGAAGGTCGGCATTTGATATGTAATCTTCTCTAACCTTTGAGGCTCGAGCTTCATCATTTTTTTTGAGAAAAATAGTTTCTAACTGCTGATATTAATATAGATGTTGTTACTATTCTTTGTTGTCCATCAATTATACTCTTTATTGAGTTATCTTTATTTGTTAAAACAACTGTTCCAAGAAAATATTGGTCACTATTTTTTATTTTTGCGTCAATTATATCTTTGAAAAGCTCTTTTACATGTTCAACCTCCCAAGTGTAGGGGCGTTGATAAGCGGGGACGGCCAAACGTTGTTGTTTAAGAAGTGCTCCAACACCTATCAGTCGGGAGTCAATAGGTTCTAATGCCATTGAAATTCTCTCTATTTATTTTCTAGCGATAGTTCTGAAAAAAGAACATCACGTTTTTTTAGAATTACCAATAGGGAATTATGAAGATAATTTATATATAAGTGTTATTTGGAATATAAATTTAAAAAAATCCCGCTTGTATGAGGTTTCTTTAATTGTATGTGAATTACCTTCTATAAATATTGAGTGTTCCAGAAGTCAGGATATTTCGCGCTCTCAGCAACATTCTTGAGGTTCGCAATGTCCACATTATCGAAATAGACTGTGCTTTCCACTGACTTGTCGGTGCTTTCACGCCCCAAAAAGTCATCAATC
>NZ_BAIN01000003.1 GCF_000613285.1 Acetobacter papayae JCM 25143
GGCGCTTTTGTGGGCGGGCTGTTGCCCGGCCTGTTCCAGACCGCTCTGCGCTCACGCGAGCGGGCGCGGCGTCTGGTTATGGGTGTGGCGGCAGCTGCGTGGTGCCCATGCTGTTTGTTTACGACAGCCACACGGTTGTCGTCAGTCTGGGTATTTTTGCACTAACACTGATGGCCCATCAGGTTTTTTCTACCAATCTTTTCGCGCTCATGACCGAGTGGGCACCAGCCCCGCTTGTCGGGCGGATTATGGGGATTGGCGCATTCTGCGGCAATCTGGGTGGAGCCGGGCTGTTATGGCTGACAGGCTGGGTGCCCATGCCGGTGGTTCTGGGGCTGTGCAGCTTGTCCTATCTGGTAGCATGGGGGCTGTTATGGGTATGGGCCTCTCCCGACTGGTTGGAGCGCGTCTTTGGCGCGCCCCGGCAGGGTGGGGCAGAGGCGGCAGGGCCATCTCTGCACAGCCGGAATGCTGTGCGTGCGCCGGTCGAGCGCATGGTTCCGGCAGAGTAGCCACAGGTAGTTGAAGCGGCTTTGGTTTCATTTCGCGTTTTTTGTTTTCTGACAGGATTGTTTTATGGACTGGTTTCCTTCTCCCGCACGGTATGAGGCTGCATCTTTTCGGCGCTGTGGTCTGTCCGGTCTGGATTTGCCGCCTATTTCTCTCGGGCTTTGGCATAATTTTGGCGAGACAGATGTATTCGCAACCGCTCGTGCGGTAGTGCGGCGGGCATTTGACCGGGGCGTGACCCATTTTGACCTCGCCAATAATTACGGCACGCCTTACGGTTCAGCCGAGCGCAATTTTGGTGAAATCCTCAGGCGTGATTTTCAGGCTCATCGTGATGAGCTGGTGATCACCACCAAGGCTGGGTGGGATATGTGGCCCGGCCCATATGGTCAGGGTGGTTCGCGCAAATATCTGCTGGCATCGCTTGATCAGAGCCTTAAACGCATGGGGCTTGAGTATGTGGATATTTTCTATTCGCATCGC
Source organism: Acetobacter papayae JCM 25143 (assembly GCF_000613285.1). Lineage (GTDB taxonomy): Bacteria > Pseudomonadota > Alphaproteobacteria > Acetobacterales > Acetobacteraceae > Acetobacter > Acetobacter papayae. The sequence goes on from NZ_BAIN01000003.1 coordinate 994, forward strand.
CCCACTCCCGATGTTCCGCTGGAAGAGACCGTTGGCGCGCTGGTGCATGCGTACCGGCAGGGCAAGGCGCTGTATGTTGGTATTTCCTCCTACGATGTAGCAGGCACGCTGAAAGCGGCTGAAATCCTGCAGCGCGAAGGCGTGCCTTTGCTGGTGCATCAGCCGGTTTATTCGCTACTCAATCGTGATATCGAGCACGGCCTGCTGGATGCGCTTGAAAAAATTGGCGCGGGCTGTGTCGTGTTTTCGCCGCTGGCACAGGGGCTGCTGACCGACAAATACCTGAACGGCGTGCCCGAGGAATCCCGTGCGGCCAAAAGCCGTTATCTGGACAAAGGCGCACTTACGCCTGCTCTCTTAACAGTCGTGCGTGAACTCAATGACCTTGCCCGTGCACGTGGTCAGAGCCTTGCCCAGATGGCCATTGCCTGGACCCTGCGTGACAGGCGGGTAACATCCGCTATTGCGGGAGCGCGTACTGTGGCCCAGCTTGATGAAACCCTCGATGCGCTCAAAAATGCTACATTTAGCGCAGAGGAACTGGCCCGGATCGACCGCAGTCTGTCCGCCCTTGAAGGTTAAGCCACAAAGGCCCCGGCCTGTGCCGGGGCCTGTCTGGTGTTCAGAACGATGCGGCAAGGCTGACATTGAAGGAGCGCCCCATGCCGGGCACGCCGATATGCTGGCCTGTGCTTTTTTCGGTTTCCACCAAAATACCACCCAGCGGCATGTAGTAACGCTGGTTGAAAATATTATCGATCCCAGCGCTAAGCGTCATCATATGCCATGTGTAGCTGCCCCCCAGATTGAGCAGCGCGTAACCCGGTGTGCGGGGTTCAAGGCGGATCTGGTCTACTGTGGTTTTGGATTTGACCAGTTCCAGCTCTACCCGCCCTGTCCACCGACCTACGGTTTCGTTCAGGGCCAGCGTGCCATGGAGCGGCATCTGCTGGTACAGGCCTGAATGGCTGACCATATCCTGCCCGCGTACCCAGCTGAGCGTGCCTGTCAGTTCGCCCTTGCCGTAGGCGGGCGTATTCCACACCGTGTAATGGCCGGATGAGTTGATGCCGTACATCTGGGCATCATGGTTGACGAACTGCAGGAGCGAGCCGTTCAGTTTATTGCTGCTGCTGGCCAGCGAGCGCAGCACCTGTACGTTGATGTAGTTATGAACATAGGTGTAATAGGGCTGTACTTTCAGTTCCCAACGGTTTTCCGCCGAAGGGTCGTGCCAGCGGAATGTCATGCTGGCGGTGTGGCCGACCTCGGATTTCAGGTCGATATTGCGACATAGCCGTTACCATCGCCAAACCAGCCGATCATGGTTGAGGCCATGGTGCCCCGGCCCCATGCGTAGCGCTCGTACAGGTTTGGTGCGCGGGATTTGCGGGCATAGCCTGCTTCAATATCCAGATCATCCCGCACACGGTAACGCGCCATGGCTGTGACATCGAAATTTACATCCGTGCGGGCGTGGTTGCGGGCATTGAAAGCCTGTGCCGCCTGCGCGTCTGTGGCGTTCATCATGCCGGTCCATGAATACGGGGCGACATTGCCGGTATCCATCATAACCAGATCATTGCGCAGGCCTAGCAGGGTGGACAGGCGCTCTGTCCAGTGGGCCTCCCATTCGGCAAAATGCCCCAGTCGGTTACGATGGCCGTTATTGATGGTGTGGAATGTATCCGGCCCCATCATCATGCTGCCTGCTATGGGCGGCCACCAGTCGTTCAGCCCCTCATGGTCGAAGGAGCTGCCAAGGCGCAGTGTGTGGGCCAGCCCGAGTGGGATCGTAGCCTTGAGCGCATATCCGGCGGTGCGGGAATCATCGTTCATTGGCATGTCGCCGGTTTTGTCGGGCAGCATGTTCATGGCATGGGTGACACGCCGCCAATAGCCGCGTGCTTCCAGAGTGCCCCAGTTGAATGTGCCTACGTATTTACCGTTCACGGCGGTGGAGCGGTTGTTGGTCATATCCATATACTGGTTGGGAAAACCCTCGCGCGGGGCATCCTGCTGGCTGAATGTGAGCACAAACAGGTGGTTGCGCTTGTGTATGCCCAGGGTAACATCATGCGTATAGCGCAGATATTCGGTAGACAGGACACGGCCAAGCCCGCCGCCTGCATCATAATCTCCCGACTCATCATACGATGCGTTGTAACGCAGGCTGAGTATATCATTGGCTACGGTCAGGCTGCCTGCGGCCGAATAGGCACCGCCATTGCTGCGATAGGTGCCGCGCGCGCGCCCTGTCACCAGAATTTTGCCATGGCGGGCAAAGCGCGGGTCTGCCCGCTCTACGTTGATGGTGCCGCCCAGACTGTCTCCCCCATTACTCACGGGGGTCAGGCCTGCCGTTGCGGTGGCGGTCTGCACGCTGTCGGGATCTATGTAGACAGGGCCGGGTTCATGTGGTTGGGGCAGGCGGGGGCGATGCGCACACCGTCTACCACGGTTGCCACACGATCATCCGCCATGCCGTTCAGCACTGGTAGGTTGGCCAGACGACCACCGCCGTAGGTGGAAACACCGGGCAGGTTCTGTAACAGCGAGGCAGAATCCGGGCTGGAAAGACGCGACATCCGCTGGCTTGCCTTATCGGGGCTGGAGGCGGAAAGCGGGGCATCGGCAAGAGAGGGTTCATCCTGCGTGCCATCGGCCTGCGTGGTGGAAATATCCACGCGGGGCAGGGTTACGATGGTTCCGGCAAATGCGGGCTGGATCATGCCAAAAAACGCAATGACCCATGGGCAGCCGTAAGCGATACGGCCGTTATTAAAGCGGGACATACTGAAACGGTCCTGAAACTGGAATCCTCGGGGGTCACGCGCCGGTTTTCTGCCTGACCGTGCCCGCGTGCATGACTTTTTCGCGCAGGCCAGTCAGGTGGCATGCTGCGGTAAAAGATGTGCGTTATGGCTGTCGAGCAGGGAGCCGGAATATCCCACCCATGCGGTGTTCCTGTTCAGGGAGCGCGCAGGGGCAGGTGCGTGACCGGGCTATTAAAGCTGTGCGAGGAAAGTGGGCGGGCCACAGGCCGGGGGTAGGCCGAGGCTGATAGCCGGACAATGCCCTATGTGTGCTGTTGGCAGGGCAGAACGGTGCCAACCCAGCAGCAGAGTAGGCAGCGTGATAGCGAAAGAAGGAATCGCTACGGTAAGGGTAAGGAAAGAGCAGAGCGGACAGCCACCGTTATCGTGGCTGTGTTCCGGGCAGTCCGAGGGCGGGGCCTGACCCGGCGGAGCCATGCCCGCCCGGTGGTAAAGGGGGGCGTGTGTGTCTGCCGGTGCGGGGTGGTGGGTATCCTGCGCGGCAGTGCCCATGTCCATGCCGGGCATGCCCATCGGCATGGCCTGATGCGCAGTTGTGGCGCTCTGATTGGGGGCGATATCGATCCCGGTAACGCGGATCAGGGTTGCACGTGGGAGTTCGTTGGGTAGCGAGAGCGTCTGTATGGCCTGCAGGCCCGTAAAGCCACCAAGCGTCAGCAGCAGGAGCGGCCAAAGCAACAGCTTTCTGAGCATGGGGTGGCGGACAGACATCACGAAATCCGGTTGCTACAACTGGGCCACATGCGCGGGGGCTAGGGCGCTCCGGTTGTGCGCCTGTTAGCGGGTCTCTGTCAAATATCCGTGTCCTATGGCATTCTTGGTGCCGGAAGGCAGGTTGAAACGGGATGACTAACGCAAGAACAATGCCCGGTGTAGATATGTGGCAACGCCTGATCCCTCCTGATGACAGGGCAGAGAGCGGGTTAGCGTCCCGTCATGGTTACGGGCGACTGGCTGGTGTTGTTGCGGTGGCGCTGGCGGTGCATGGGCTTGTTGCGGGGGGGCTTCTGTTCTGGCCGCGTGAACAGCCCGTAGGGAGCACGCAGGCAACAATAGCCATGGTTTTTGAGCCTCCCGCTCCCCCTGCTCCGCGTCCGGTGCCTGTGCCGGAACAAAATACGCAGCAGACCGAGACACAGCCACCAATGGTGACACCGCCTGCCGCAATGCAGGAAGAAAGCGATCTGCCATCCGCCTCTTTGCCGCGTAAACTGTCAGCCTCGCATCAGCAGATAACAGTAGCCCCGACTACATCCCTGACGGCACGCAGTGTTCCGCCGCAGGCTGCCCCGGTGCTTTCACGCCCACCTGCGGCGGCTCAGCCTGAAGGAGCGGAAAAACTGTCGTGCTCACCCGTGCATGCCCGTTATCCGGCCATGGCGCGCCAGTTGCAGGAAGAGGGCGAAGCCATGGTGCAGGTGGTGCTGGATGCCGGTGGTCAGGTGGTGGAGGCGCATCTGATCCGCAGCACGGGTTATGATGATCTGGATGAACAGGCGGTGCTAACCGCGCGCTCCATGCAGTGCACGCCCCCGACCCATCCCCCCCTGACAGGACGGATACCTGTGGCGTTTCACATCCAATAAAAAACTTGTGCATGGTGGGTTTTTCCCCTAGGAAGCGCCATGCCTCAGCTTGTCCTGTTCGTCTAGAGGCCTAGGACATCGCCTCTCACGGCGACAACACGGGTTCGAATCCCGTACGGGACACCATTGGTTTTGCTGGGTTTTTCAATCCAAAATTTCATTCAATGTCATCAGGAACCCTGTGTGCAGGCAATTCCTTTCAGGTATTCCGGGTCAAATTGTCGGTAAACCTTTCTTGGCATTGCCGGGTCTGTAGCAAGCGCAATCGACGGCCTGATCTATTGGCACCCTGTCCATAGCAACGCATGATGCAATGCTGTGCTTGCCGAAGATTTGATCGGCGGATGTTTGTGGGTTTTGGGAAAAAAGAGCGTTTTCTAATCTACTTACTCTCTGAAAAAGATGAGGCTGTTTCGTGATAAAGAACGGAATCTTTGACTTCAGGCGCGAGGTGAAGCTGCAAATTCAATAAAATCGCGCAGATAGCGAATGTCTTCATCGGTCTCCCGATGGCCAAGAAATATCTGCTTTGCAATGCCCTTTTTCCCAAGTCTGATTGGGTAAAGTTCAAAACGGGCGGCATATTCTTTTACAAGCCAGCGCGGAAGTGCTGCGACACCCCTTCCATGCGCCACCATGACCAGCATGATGTCGGTCGTTTCGATCTGCTTCTGCTGTCGTGGAGCAATCCCTGCTGGTTGCAGAAACTGCGTGTAAATATCAAGACGTTCAGACGGCACGGGATAGGTAATCAATGTTTCATCGGCAAGCTGTTCTGGCAAAACAAACTTTTCATTACGGAGAGGATGTTCGGGGCCAACAGCCAGCACGAGTTCATAATCAAATACCGGGGTGAACTTCAGACCGGGTTTGTAAAGCGGGTCAGGCGTGACCAGAATATCAATTTCGTTACTGAAGAGTGCGCCGATCCCACCAAACTGGAATTTCTGCCTGACATCTACATCGACTTTTGGCCATCTCTCCAGATAGGGCGAGACCACCTTGAGGAGCCACTGATAGCAGGGATGACACTCCATGCCGATACGCAGTGTGCCCCGGCCACCATTTGCAAATTGTTCAAGGCGGCTTTCCGCCAGTTCAAACTGTGGAAGCAGGCGGTTCGCCAAGGCTAATAGCCATTCGCCTGCCTGCGTGAGCACAAGGGATCGTCCTTCTCGCCGCCATATCTTGACGCCAAGCTGCTGTTCAATCTTGCGGATAGAATGGCTGAGCGCTGGTTGGGTCAGGTTCAGGCGTATCCCGCTGCCGTTAATGAACCTTCTCGCGCCACTTCCTGAATGATTGTCAGGTGACTGCGTTCCAAAACACCCATGGTTCACCTCGCCAATGCACAGGATTCATATAGTCATAAAAACATATCATTTCAGTTCATTTTCATAAACTCATATCATGACCTCCTACATGTTTCATTCGGATTTTTTTCATGGTCGCAACAGCCATTGCCGCAGGTTCCGATGCAGAGGTTAAAAGCAAACATCCTTTTTATAAGAGGGGCATGATAAACAGTTCCTTGTTAGGGCTGACATGAACCGCGCAGTCAAAAACTGGCTTTCCAGCCAGTCGACCGATCATAGCTCGTTGTGTGCCACGGATAGGCCTGTGCCAGGGCTCTCTTTCGAATTTGTTCCGCCGAGAACAAACGCGATGGAGCAGCGGCTCTGGCAGTGCATCAGGCATCTGGCGCCGCTTGCACCTAGTTTTGTCTCGGTCACCTATGGGGCCGGCGGAACTACACAGGCTGGCACGCTCTCTACCGTGTTGCGTTTGAAGCAGGAGACGGATCTTGTTCCAGCCGCTCACCTGACCTGTGTCGGCGCGACCCGTGAGGACGTGGATGACCTCGCCCATCGTTATTGGGATGCAGGCGTCAAGCATATCGTTGCCCTGCGTGGTGATCCTCCTACTGGCGCGGCTGACTACATCCCGCGGTCGGGTGGCTATGGCCATGCCTGCGACCTCGTGGCTGGCCTGCGTCGTGTTGCGGATTTCGAAATTTCTGTTGCTGCCTACCCCGAAACCCATCCTACAGCGTCAAGCCCAGAAGCCGATCTGGATAACCTCAAACGTAAGCTTGATGCCGGAGCGACACGGGCCATAACCCAGTATTTCTTTGATACTGAAACCTATCTGCGTTTTTTCGACCGGTGTCTGGCTGCCGGAATTACCGCACCGATCATTCCCGGCATTATGCCAGTTTCGAACTACGAGCAGATCATACGTTTCTCAGCATTATGCGGGGTAACGGTGCCAGCATGGCTGACGCATTTGTTCGAAGGAACCGTTGAGAACCCTGAACTCCGGCGTGTGGTCGCCAGCATCGTGGCGGTAGACCAGATCCGTCATTTACAATCTTACGGAATCAACGAATTTCATGTTTCAACGTTGAATCGCTCTGACCTGACTTACGCGATTGCCCATATGCTCGGAGCACGACCAACGGAGCACTGCGCAACGGAGAAATTGAGAGAATGTTCCGTAAGGGCTGAGAGTATTGATGAGCGAGAAGGCCTGCCAGATTTTGACGCCTCCGAACGGACACAAGAAGGTGCTCCTCCATTCATGCTGCGCACCCTGTTCGGGTGAGGTCATGGAGGGCATGAACTGCGTCATGCCCTCCATGACGCTCGACAGGCGGCCTGTCAGGCTGAGAGTTCTTTCCGAACGATTTCAGCACCCGCGCCCAGAGCATTGAGTTTGCCTCGTGCCACGGCACGCGGCAAAGGCGCCATACCGCAGTTGGTGCAGGGATAGAGCTTGTCTGCATCGACAAACTGCAATGCTTTTCGTAAAATATCCGCGACTTTCTCTGGTGTCTCAACGGTTTTGGTGGCCACATCAATGGCACCAACCATGACCTTTTTCCCACGAATAAGCTCGATCAGATCCATCGGAACGCGGGAGTTCTGACACTCAAGAGAAATCAGGTCGATATTGGATTTCTGCAGCTTGGGAAATATCTCTTCGTACTGCCGCCATTCGTTGCCAAGAGTATTTTTCCAGTCCACATTGGCTTTGATGCCATAGCCATAGCAGATATGAACTGCGGTTTCGCATTTCAGTCCCTCAATGGCTTTTTCTAGTGTAGCGATGCCCCAGTCATTCACCTCATCAAAGAAAACATTGAAGGCAGGCTCGTCGAACTGAATGATATCGACACCAGCCGCTTCCAGTTCTTTTGCTTCCTGATTGAGAATCTTGGCAAATTCCCATGCGAGCTTTTCGCGACTCTTGTAGTGTCCATCATGGAGTGTGTCGATCATGGTCATGGGGCCAGGTAGCGCCCATTTGATGCGTTTTTTTGTCAGTGTGCGTAGAAATTTTGCGTCTTTGACAAACACTGGCTTTTCGCGTGCCACGGCACCGACAACGGACGGCACACTCGCATCGTAGCGATTGCGAATTTTAACCGTCTGACGGTTCTCAAAATCAACACCACTAAGATGCTCAATAAACGTCGTGACAAAATGCTGACGTGTCTGCTCACCATCGCTGACGATATCAATGCCAGCGCGATCCTGATCGTCCAGTGTCAGGCGCAGAGCGTCCTGCTTGCCTTCAATCAGTTCTTCTCCCTGCAGTTTCCAGGGAGACCAGAGTGTTTCGGGCTGCGCGAGCCATGAGGGTTTGGGCAGGCTACCTGCCGTTGAGGTGGGGAGAAGCGTTTTCATGAAAGATGTCCTTATGTCTTGGATGGATCAGGCGGCGTAACTGGCAGACCACTGTTCAAGAATCGTATGATACGGCTTGATGAAATGCTCTTCCGTATATTTCCCCTGTGCGGTCGCCAACTGGTACGTTCCTCACGGTCGTAGACAATTCGGGTGTTGGAATAATCCTGATACTTCAGACTGGGCTGAAAAAAATCAGCCGCCGCCGCATTGGTGTTGTAAATTTCAGGACGGTAAATCTTCTGAAAAGACTCCATCACACTGATGGTGCTGATAAGCTCCAGAGTGGAGTAATCAGACAAAAGATCACCAAAAAAATAGAACGCCAGAGGTGCGACACTGTTGGCAGGCATGAAATAACGGACCTTCATGCCCATTTTTTCAAAATATTGATCTGTCAGTGAGAATTCACGCTGCTGGTATTCAACGCCCAGAACAGGATGCTGATTTTCTGTCCGGTGATAGGTTCTGTTCGTGGAGACACTAAGGCATATGACAGGAAGCTTCCTGAAGTTTTTCTTGTATGCACTGGAATTCATGACGCTCTTAAAGAGATTCCCGTGTAAATCACCATAGTTATCGGGCACGCTGAATTCTGATTTGTCTTTATTGTAATGAGGCAGCAATACGCTGAAGTCATAATCCCTCACATAAGAGGAAAAACTGTTCCCTGCCAGACCTTCTATGCGTTTGTTGTCTCTTTTATCGATGATTGTTGTGTAAAGAACTTCGATTAGAGGAAAACTTCCACGCGCTCCCGCAAAGGCGAGATCCATTTCTACGGTAACGATTTCAAGTTCAATGGAATAACGATCACCCTTAGGGTTATCCCATCGCGCCAAGTCATTAAAACGATTATCAATCATTTGCAGGACATTGCGCAGGTTTTCCTGCCGGCTCTCCCCTCGTGCCAGATTGGCGAAGTTGGTCGTGAGACGAGTCCTATCCGATGGATGGTAATTCTCATCAAAGCGGAGTCGGTGGATATTGAATGTTGAATCCTGAATCATTTTGGTTCTGCTTGCCTTTTCGCACGAAAAACCAGAATTTGGTTTGTGGTGGTTCAAGGGCCCCCAACATTTGTTTCTGATTTTCTTAAGCGGTAATGGTCATGTCTGCTGTTAAGTAGCGGTGCCTGTCTTATGCCCTAATGGAATAGTGAATGGAAATGATTTGAATTCATTTAACCATTAATTTCATGCATAATATGGGTCGTAATATTGTATCCAAAGAGACGAAAAGGCAGAATCTTGATGTGCTCGAACTTGTGGGTTTACGGTTAGAATAAAGACCGTGAACGACTGTGCATGAGATGGTCCCTGAATATAAATAAATACTTTTCGATTTATTGATGAAAATACGAATATAAAATCTGCGCAAAGCACTGTTTTTTTGCATATTAAGTATTTCTGCTCGGTGAAGGGAGGCTACATTGGGAGCCTAATGCCGCAAAAAGAAATATTTTTTACTATCATGAATATGAAGTCGGGCAACAATTAGTAGAATAATAAAAATTAATTTGGGTGTTCTCTGGTAGTATTTAAATATTTTTTCTTTACAATATCGCGGCGCAATACTGGTTCGAATTCCGCATGGGGTGCTATTGGCTTTGTAGTTTTTTATCATCTCTGATTGTCTGGACTCATATACTTAGCGGGTATGGCACAGTTTTGCGTCATGGCATCCCTTCATGATCCCAACGGAGCAAGGGGCATTTCAATCCGGTAGCTGCCAGAGCAGCCAGAACATGAGCGCTTTCCGTGCGGTTCATCCAGTCAGGAGAAACGTCAGCAAAATAAACGCGTCGACCGGGCCCTACGATCAATATGGTGGATTTTGGTAACTCCCAGACATTATCAAGACCGTTTATTGTGGCACTGCTGGTGCCTTGGGTAACGGCCGCCTGACGTGATGCCTCGTCATAGGTGTAGGTTATTCCCAGCGTGCGTGACAGGGCTAGTCCCCTATCTGTCAGAACAGGAAAAGGCAGGCTGTGACGTTTGACGATTTCAGAAAGGGCTATTTCAGGTTGGGGTGAAATTGCCACCAGAGGTACTCCGGCGGCATGGAGTGTTGGCCAGAGCGTTTTCTGATAGTGCGACAAGGCCAGGTTGCAGGCAGGGCAGCCAGCAAAACGGAAAAATACCAGCACTGCCGGTCCATGCCTGACCAGATCGTCTAAAGATACGGTTCCACCATCAACAGAAGGCAGAGTGAAGGCCGGGATTATATCCCCTTCATGCACGATGCGCGCGGCTGCTGCGGTGCCATGTTCATGCACAAGCAGAGCACGCTGATTGATGTTGATGGCTAGTGCTTCAGGCGCCCATGTAACTCTGCGCTCTTCTTCAAGAGCACGAAACTTTGCACGAAGAGAGTCGGCAGCTACGGGTGTCGTCATCAAAGGCCTCAATGGAAAAAGTGGGATCGTTCAATTCTCCCGTAAGACCATCTGCGTTTCATAAGGAGTTTTTGTCATCTTTTACTTGAGGCAAATTCATTGATCGAAATGCCTAGGCTGAAGCGGCGCAGAAACCATGGATTGTACTATGTGAAGGCCGTTTAAGGACTTCGGTAATTTGTGGACTTTGCAAGGCGTATTAACAGAGATGAAGTGCAGGTTGAGTATTCCTCACTTGATGCACATTAACTCTGGTGATTTCTTTCATATCACTGGGAAATGCTGTCATTAAAGGAGCTGCATATGTCACCTGAGCTGACTGGTTCTCTCAACATTCGCAGCTATCCAGATGGTTTGGTATTTGGAATATCAAGAAAAAGAGAAAAATATATAAAGATAAATTATAAAATGGTTTCTATCAGTCGTCGAATCTGCGCACATGGCGCAGACAGCATGCAGCAGCCATAATGGCGCCTTCACGTCCCCTCCTGCTTAACCAGATCGGCGCTCCCGTAGCGGGGGTTCTGGCAGAATACGCGCAGCAGGTCAGGATTCTGCCAGTCGGGAATGCAAATACCCTGCCATGGCTTACGCATGGGGCGGACATCCTCTTTACTGCGCCATCACCAGCATGGTTGCAAGCGCCCATCAACCCACCTGAAGAATGGCGGAGCGGGCCGCGCTGGGTACAGATTGCATCTTCTGGCATAGATGGTTTTCCAAAATGGGTGACACAGGACAGGATTGTAACCTGTGGACGAGGAGACGCAGCGACACCTATTGCCGAATACGTCATGGCGGCTCTTCTGCGGCATGAGCGACAGGTTGATGCGCTGCATCCCACCTCATCACGGGAATGGGAAAAAATCACGCTCTCGGCACGGAACGGCGTTCAGGCTGGGTCTCAAAACGCCATCCGTATGGGCACCTTACACGGGCGGGTTTTGGGGCTGGCAGGCTATGGTGCTCTTGGTCGCGCCATAGCTGCGCGGGCGCGCGTTTTCGGCATGCGTCTTTGCGTTTTGCGCCGCAAATCATGGTCAGCAGACAACGCGGACAGAAAGAGTCTTGAATATGAAAGCGATATTGAAAATTTCAAGATAGTAAAAACATTAGCCGAATTGTTCCGCGAGTCTGATCATCTGGTTCTGGCTATGCCACTAACAGAGGAAACACACAGGATCGTAAATGCTGATGTGCTCGCGCAAAGCCGCCCTGGGCTGCATCTTATCAATGTCGCGCGTGGTGGTCTGATCGATCAGGACGCGTTGCTGACGGCGCTGGATGCGGGCCGCCCTGCTTTCGCGACGCTGGATGTCACCACACCGGAGCCGCTGCCAGACGGACATGCGTTCTATATCCACCCACGCGTAAGCCTGACAGCGCATGTCAGTTGGGCCGGGCCGGAAGTGCGGGCCAATCTTGCCCAGCGTATCCGAACCAATCTCGCGCGCTATCTTTCGGGGGAGCCGCTTCTCGATACCATAGACCCCACGCGCGGTTACTGACTTCAACCCTATCCCATGGCCACAGGTTGTTCCCCAACGATATGGCCAGCAAACCGAAGGACAGAACATGAACGCCATTGCCCCTGACACAATCATTGCACCACAAGCTCGTGCATTCCAGCTTACCCCGCGTAAACCGGTAGCCTCTCACGAGGAAGAACGCCTGCACCGCAGGCAGCGTCTGGCCGCGACATTCCGCCTGTTCGGGCGGTATGGTTTCGATCAGGGACTGGCAGGACATGTTACCGCGCGAGATCCTGAATTTCCCGAACGGTACTGGATCAACGCTGGGTGTACATTTCTCACAAATCAGGACTTCAGATCTTCAGCTTGTTGATCATGATGGCAATATTCTGATCGGTAACAGGCCTATCAATACGGCGGGTTTCACCATTCACTCCGCCCTGCACAAAGCCCGTCCGGATGTTATCGCCGCCGCCCACACCCACTCCACCTATGGTAAGGCTTTTTCAGCACTTGGCACGCCGCTTCTGCCTCTGACACAGGATTCCTGCGCATTTTACGATGACCATGCCCTTTTTAACCCGTTTTCAGGTGTCGTGCTGGAAGACAGCGAAGGGGAAAAACTGTCCCAGACACTGGGTAATCGCAAAGCCATAATCCTACAGAATCATGGTCTGCTGACCGTTGGCACTTCGGTCGAAGCCGCCGCATGGTGGTTCATTACCATGGATAATGCCGCGCATGCCCAGTTGCTGGCTCAGGCCGCAGGCACGGTCAGACCAATCGCCCCGGATGTTGCCCGTAAAACGGCCTCTCAGGTTGGCAGCGATCTGGGCGGGTATTTTTCCTTTCAGCCGCTGTGGGACTGGATCGTGGCGCAGGAGCCGGATCTTCTCGACTGACGCCTGAGAAGACCGCTTCTGGCGTGGCGCTGTTTCTGCATTGTGTTGAATTTATCCCTCAATGATGAAGGGTTTTTCATGTCTGTACAGTTTTCTCGCCGTCGTCTGAACCTCGGGGCGCTGGCTCTTCTTGCGGGGAGCGTTACATCCGGCCCCCGCTCGGCCCATGCGGCGGACCTTTCCTCCGTTACGTTGCGCGTTGCCAGCTATCGGGGGTGGGATTCATCTTTGTTACCTGCCACCAATCTGGCTGATTTTCCTTACAAGGTTGAGTTCAGTGAGTTTAACTCGGGAAATCTCATCGCGCAGGCTATTCATGCCAACGCGGTCGATCTGGGGGCGTGGAGCGAAGTTCCCCTTGTTTTCATTGCCGCCTCCCGTGCGAATGTGAAGGTGGTTGCAACACTTGAGGGGCCATCGACCGATCAGGCCGTAGTGGTGCCAGCCAACTCTCCCGCCCGCTCCTTTGCTGATTTGCGCGGAAAGAAAATCGGCTATATCCGCTCCACCACCGCCCATTATTTTCTGTTGAAAATGTTGCAGCAGGCTGGTCTTGGCCAGACTGACGTAACACTCGTCCCGCTTGGGATGAGCCAGGGAGTGACAGCCCTGAAGTCTGGCAGTCTCGATGCCTGGGCTACATACGGATATATCATTCCGCTGCTTGAAAACGACGGCTCCGCCCGTATCCTGCAAAGCGCGCAGGATATTCTTTCGGGCCATTATTTTCTCGGGGCCAATCCGGCACGGTTGCCTGACCCTGCCTTTTGTGCGGCGGTGGCCGACTACTTCAGTCGGCTTGGAAAAGCTTATGCACTTATGGCGCATGATAAGAAACACTGGGCTAAAGTTGTGGCACCGATCGTTCAGTTGCCTCAGCAGGCTGTCCTGCGTGATCTGGAGGCGCAGAACCGTTCCTACCGGATACGGCCATGGACGGAAAACGATATTCAGAGTGCACGCATCGTTGCGGATACCTTCATCGAGCAGCGCCTGATACCGGCGGATCTGGATCTGCGGCATGTTTTTTCCGATGCATTGTTTTCATCACTGCATGGATAAAAAGAGAAAAAGGATGAATTTTGAATAAATAATAATATTACTTTCAAATGGATTATGTGTTTTTCTGATTTGTTTTGCATGACACATTTAATGAATTAAGATTTCTTATTATTATTTATTCATTTCTATCTCCACAATAAATTTCTGATTTGCCGCTGCCTCAACGATCGTGCGGCGGGTCTTTCAATCCATTGACGGAAAGCCAACCGACATGACACAAAAACGCAAAATCAGACTTGGTTTCATTCTGCATGGTGTGGGTCGTACCTGGGACGACTGGCGGCACCCAGACCGCGACGTGCGCGCCAGCACCAGTTTCGCGCTGTATCGCAAACAAGCGCAACTGGCTGAAAAAGGAAAGTTCGACTTTCTGTTTGTGGCAGACAGTCTTTCCATTAACGAAAAATCCAGTCCACATTATCTCAATCGTTTTGAACCTTTGACCATTCTTTCAGCACTGGCCGCCGTAACCGAACATATCGGCTTGGTGGGAACGCTGAGTGTCAGCTACACCGAACCTTTCAATGTCGCACGTCAGTTTGCCTCCCTCGATCATATTAGTCATGGCCGGGCCGGGTGGAATGTCGTTACGTCATGGCTGAGTGATACCGCCGCCAATTTCGGGGGAAAGGAGCATCCGGCCCATAGCGAACGCTACCGTATTGCGGCTGAACATCTGGAAGTTGTCCAAGGCCTGTGGGACAGTTGGGAGGACGATGCGCTGGTAGGTGACAAGGCCAGTGGAGTGTTCGTAAACCCTGACAAGCTGCACCGTCTTGACCACACCGGGCGTTACTTTCAGGCGCGGGGGCCGCTCAATATCGGTCGTTCTGCTCAGGGGCAACCGGTGATCTTTCAGGCTGGTGCTTCCGATACGGGTCGCGGCTTTGCCGCACGCCATGCGGAAGCGGTGTTCTGCGGTCCTGCTGATCTGGAGGAAGCCCGTATTTATTATAAAGACCTGAAAGGACGCGCCAGAAAACTGGGACGCAAGGCGGATGAGCCGCTCATTCTTCCGGGTGTGGCCCCCATTATAGGCCTGACGGACGAAGATGCTGAAGCGCGGTATCAGGAGCTTGTCGCCCTGACCTCCATCGACACGGGGCTGGGCCTCCTTGCTCGCTCTTTCAATGATCTCGATTTCCGGCAATATGATCTGGATGGTCCGTTTCCCGATGTCGCGCATATTGGCAATGAGAGTAACCAGAGTGCCTCTCAGCGCATTCTCAAGCGGGTAAAAGACGCCAATCTCACGATCCGGCAGATTGCGCTCGAACTGGCTACGCCCCGTGGTGATTTTGTTGGTACGCCAGAAAAAGTGGCGGATGCGCTACAAAACTGGTTCGAAACTGGTGGAGCGGATGGGTTTGTTGTTTTTGAACCGCTTCCCGGTCAGCTTGAGCTTTTCGTGGAGCACGTCATCCCCATTCTGCAAAAGCGTGGCCTGTTCCGGAATGAATATGAACATGCAACATTCCGCGAGAATCTTGGCCTGCCTTTTGCCGTCAACCGTTATGAGCTCAGGCAAACGCAGGTGGGATGAGGGTCACTAGAAACTGCATCTGGATCGGTCATGTCATCTGATTAGGCAATAGAGTTCAGGAAGAAATGATCTATAGCTGGCATATCAGGGCGCGTTACACAGAGTGGCACGCCTCGATATGCCTTTTTTGAATCCTGTATATGCGGGCAGCGGTTCTGTTTCTGGCTTTGTAGTATGCAGGGTTAAATAGTTCACAATTATAAAAATATACTTAAAATACTTCAGTTTTTTTTATAATTCTGTTTGATATAAATCACGGAAATTATTGGGGAATAGAATTGAAACTCCACGGAAATTTCCGATACAAATTTGTAAAGATGCAATTCAATGTGAATATTCCCTATATTTGAGGATATTTTATGTCCATATCAAGCAAAGCTTATGTAGTGAATGACATGGCCGCAAGAAAAATGCGTTCACGAGCGCCTCATGTTTTAGGGGCGGCATGGTGCGCAGTTCTTCTGAATGTTGCCGGATACGAGGCCAAGGCAGCGGAACACACCTCGCGGCCTTCTAAACAGGCCACCAGACAGCCAGATACAACATCGACAGCCATTGCAGGTAAAGAGCCGTCCGGGACGCATGGCAGAACAAAAACGACCAAAACTGCTGGCCGTGCTCTGGTGGGAGGTAGTGAGACACTTTCGGTGCGCGGTCGCTCACGGAATGAAAGGCGATTGCAGGAACTACAGAAAACGCCGGTATCAGCCTCGCTTCTGACAGCGCAGACACTTGAGCGTCTGGGTGTCCAGAACACCCGACAACTGGCGCGGTTGACGCCTAACCTGTATATTCCCAACAGCATGCCTGGTTATTCGGTCAATAATTATTTCATTCGTGGCATAGGAGAAATCGACCCGCAGGGTGAACCATCGGTAGGGACTTATATCGATGGTGTTTACCTGACCCGCAATATGGGCACCATGCAGGAATTGCTGGATGTGGGGGATATCCAGATCGACCGCGGGCCGGTGGTTTTTTCAGGTCACCAATCTGAAGGTGGGGCGGTAAGGATCAATACTCTCGTGCCGACCAATACGCGCCATGTCGCAATCCAGACCGGCTATGGCACGTATAATGAATATCAGGTGGGGGTCGCGGCCAGCGGTGCGCTTATTCGTGACAAGGTCTATGGCAGCATAGCCTTTGGCCGTCATGCCCGTGATAGCATCGACCATAACTACACGGTTAATAAAGGCACAAACGACATCGACTATACGCAGGCGCGTGGCAAACTGCGCTTCACGCCGAATGAGGATTGGGACATTACACTGGCATTTGACGGCACAGTGGATGGCAGCACAAACCGTGGTGTTGGTAACCTGCTCAATCCTTACATTTACGGCAACTATAACCGGATCTATCCTAAAAATAACTATAGCGAAGCAGGGTTTACCGCCAATATCCGCTATACGCTTTCTTCACATCTTTCCCTTCATGCGACGACCGGCATACGGGGTTACGACGATAAAGGCATGTATGACAATTTTGGCGATTACTATTCACGCGCCACACAAAATCTGAATTACCGTAACCGTGCCTATTCAGAAGATATCCACCTGCATGGAGATTACGGCAAGGTCAGTTTCAACACGGGGGCTTACTTCCTGTATGAAGCATGGCTTACGCAGCGATGGGCGAATAACGCGCAGGGTACGCTTGCCACGAATACCGCGCCCGATGTGCTGACCATCCCGGTTTTTGGCAACATAAATCAGCTTAACCGTAACTGGGCTGTCTATGGGGATGCCACATACCATATCACCCCGACCCTGACCTTTACGGCGGGCCTGCGTTTTAACTGGGAAAGTCATTCGAATAGTGAAACCCTGTCCTATCTGGGGCCTGCCTCTTCAAAATATGTTGCAACCCCGACAGAGGCACTTGCTGCCCTGAACTGGGGCGCGCCAACCGGCCTTGCCTGGCAGGCTGATGCATCTACAAGCTACGTTCAGTTGCTCCCCAAGGGTGTATTGAGCTGGCAGGCTCTGCCCAATCTCATGACCTATGTGTCGATTTCACAAGGGGGTAAATCTGGCGGTTTCGATTTTCGTGCTCAGACCCCAAGCGCTACAGGCGCGTTACAGGCCACTACGCCTTATCGGCCGGAAACCGTCACTACATACGAAATCGGTGTCAAGGCAGACCCGGTTCCGGGTCGCGTACGTTTTAACGGTGCCATCTTCTGGAACCAGTTTGACGATATTCAGTTGACCGTACCCAACGCGCTGACCGGCCTAACCCAGCGTTATAATGCAGGTAACGGACATTCGGCCGGTGCCGAGATTGAAACCTCCATCAAGATTACAAAAGATCTAGACCTGCATTATACCGCCTCTTACCTCTATGCTGTTCTCGACAGCTATTCGGGAACGAGGCAGCAGGTTACGCTGGCCAGCGGTCAGGTTTACAATACAACACCCTATGCCGGGGCTGCCCTACCTTATTCTCCTCGTTTCCAGACAATGGGTGCGCTGACCTACCATCTTCCGCTTAACCTGCCCGGACGGTTTGAAATTGGTGCGGATGTTTCCTTCCAGACTGCCGCCTATACCAGTTCGGCCATTAATCCGCAGACCCGGATCGCGCCACAGACTTATATCAACGCCATGGCCAGTTGGAGCAGTCCCGACAGGCACTGGAGTGTTCAGGCGACAGGCCGCAATCTGCTCGATCACAGATATATCCAGTCTGAAAGCCTTGGGTTGATGAAGGAAACAACAAAAACCGGTGCCACTGTGTATGCACCGTATTACGAGGGCGTGTATTTTGCTGATCCACGCACGATTTTTGTATCAGCCAAATATTCATTTTGAACGTCAGATGGAATTTCTGAACCTGTCTGGCATGCACAAAACCGGTTTGACAGCAAATGGATTAATGGCACTATGAACGGATCATGGATCAATACAATGCCTGATATCGCAAGTGATGTGCCAGATGAACTGGTGCGGCGCTTCGCCTCGCGCGCAGCCGATTCCGACCGTAAAGGTGAGATCGGGTTCGAAAATATCGAAGACCTGCGCAAGGGGGGGTATCTCGCTTTGGCGGTGCCACGGCAGCAGGGCGGCGGCGGTGCCTCATTGCGCGAAATTGCGACTGTTGTGGGAAAGGTAGCGGAAGGTGACCCTTCTACGGCGCTTATTCTCGCCATGCAGTATCTTCAGACCGTTGCTATCGTGCGGTCTGAAAGGTGGCCGGGCACCGTGCGTGACGAAGTTATTGAAACCATTGTCCGTTCCGGTGCGCTGCTCAACGCATTGCGGGTCGAGCCGGAGCTAGGAACCCCGGCACGCGGTGGTATTCCGGCTACGCGGATACGCAGGGATAAGAACCGTTATCTGCTTTCAGGCCGCAAGATTTTTTCCACCGGCTCCTCAGCGCTGCATTGGGGAGTCGTCTGGGCCGCCACAGCGGAAGAGACCCCACGCATTGGTCAGGTTCTGGTGCCGCTTGCCTCACCGGGCATAAGGATAGAGAAAAGCTGGCACCATCTTGGGATGCGCGCTACCGGCAGCGACACGATTATTTTCGAAGATGTAGAAGTGCCCGAGCGCTATCTCATCAATTTCGAAAGCAATCATGTCAATCCGGAAACCCCTGCGCTGGCTACTTGGCACATGGTTATTGTTCCTGTGCTGTATGATGCAATCGCACGTTCAGCCCGTAACTGGTTGATAGACTTTCTCGAAAGTCGCGTGCCGACTGCGCTTGGGCACCCGCTTTCGACACTGCCGCGTTTTCATGCTGTGTTGGGAGAAATCGACGGGTTGCTGCTTACCAACCGTGCCTTGCTGGAATTCGCATTGGTGCGGGCAGAAAATCTTATGATCAGTCCAAGCGAAGCCGCGCAAGTCAAGCGCCTGACAACTGAAAACGCCATTATGGCTGTTGCTCGGGCTGTTGAGGTGACAGGCAACCCCGGTCTTAGTCAGGACAATCCGCTCGAACGCCACTACCGTAATGTTTTGTGTGGGCGCATTCATACACCCCAAGCGGATGCCGTTCTTGAAGGAGCCGGGCGGGCTGTGTTTGAAAACCAGCGTGGCAACTGAACAAGGGCAGGGGGTGGCCTGTCAGTCGGTGGATGTTACGGCGAAGAGAAATGGCTTGTGCCGTACAAAACGGCAGCTTTCGTGTTCATTTTTCTTGCGCGTCTGATCAGAAAAGAGGTGAGTGATTTATTTCTGAAAAATAGAAAATATACGTATAGAATGAAATTTATAGTGTGATTTAATTTACATAATACTTATTGAGTTTTGGTGTTTTGTTCGGGTTATAATGAACGAAATTCTAAGGCTATATTAAAGACCTAGGAGTTTTTAGCTCTTTATATGCCTAGTCCCGACTTTGCGGTAACGCAAAGTCGGATTAGGTGTCGAACAAACGCCTCGAAATGCTCAAACAGTATTTTCTTTTTCCATAACCGCATGACTGAGCGTTTTCATGCTCTGCAATTTACGCTGTAAAAAGTCCAAACGGTCCTGACCCCAGAACAGTTCATTACCCAAGACGTAAGTGGGTGTGCCAAAAATGCCCAGATGTTCAGCATCTTCAAGGTTTTTGAGCCACGCTTCCATGACTTCTGGTGTGTCTGATGCTGCCAGAAGGGTTTTCCCGTCTGTACCTGTTGTTTCCTCCACCAATGCGCAGAGTGTCTCAGGGTCTGCTATGTCCCGGTCTTGCGCCCATAGTGCGGACTGGATACCCCATGAAAGTCCAGCTCCATCCAGCCCCTGTAGATCAGCCGCAATAACCAGACGTGCGGCGGGTTCGATGGTTCGGCATGGATAAAACTTTGGGTCCAGATTCAGGGGTAGATTCAGGAAGTCACGCCACCGACGTAATTCCACACGGTGATATTCCTGACGCGCGACAGGCCTTGTGCGCAGAGGAATGCCCCCATTAGCCTGAATAATACGGATAGGCCGCAGAATCAGACTGGCCCCTTCCTGCGCAACGATCTGCCTGAGCTTGGGAAACCCCAAATATGCCCATGGGGAGGAGATGCCATAAAAAGCTTCTACCACAGGGCGTGTATCGGTTTTGTTCATGATGGATGTCCTTATCATTACAGAAGACATTGTCTGAAGGGCGTGTATTCTTGCGTGGTTGAACGACTCCTTGCGTGAATTACCGCTGTTTGTCGCCCCCTCGCTTTTGCAGCCTCTGCCTCAAAGTGTTCGGTTCATAGTTTTGCCAGGCGTTTTGAACCTTCTTTTCATACAAAATAATCTTGGCATATAGATTCAGTGCAACACAATTACACTAATTAATAACGTATTAATATTTTGTAACTGTATGTTATAATTGTATTTTTTATGAAAAAATGACCCATTTCGTTTTCGATCCTCAACAGGGATGTGCCACGTATGGGCTTCCAAGGCATGAGGTTATTGAATTTATGTTGTCATGTCATTCATAAACATCATATACGTATGACGAAGGTATATTGTTGATTTATATATTCACTAATAGTGAATGTGTTTTGTGGAGCCTGTGCCATGGTCTTTGTTACCGCGAAAGTGCATTTCATACCGGTAGCGTTCGCCCTTACTTGCGTAAGCTCGGTAGCGCTGGCGACCACGGCACCTACGAAAAAATCGGGAACAGACAAGATCAGCCATCCGGCGCCTCGCACCGCGTCAGGTGTTGGGAACGCACATCCCAAGGCGGTTAACGGCCGCCAGGAAGATCTGTTTGTCGTGTCTAGCCGTGCGCCGAATGGTGTTAGCAATACCACGCCGGGTGGTGGGCTTTTGCCTATACAGACCGCGCCGCGGTTGCAAAGCGGTGTAACGCGGGATTTCATAGCCAAACAGGCGCAGACATCCAACGCGCTGAGTCTTCTCCAGATGTCACCCGGGGCCGTTGTCGGCAGTGCCGATCCTTTGGGCCTGTCAGATCATGCCGGTATCAGCGTACGTGGGATGGATGTCAGTGAACTGGGGCTTGTTTTTGAAGGTATGCCGGCTGGCGATCCAATTTATGGCATTGCTGACACTGCGGAATGGCAGATACGGAAAATATCTCCCGTATTAATCTGACACAGGGCAGCAGTGATATCGCAACCCCGTCCTACAGTGCGGTTGGCGGGCAGATCTCGGCAGAACTTCGGAACCCTTCAAGAAGGCGCGGTGGCTTTCTGGAACTGAGCGGTGGCACCCATGCCACGAACAAGGATTTCCTGCGTTTTGACACGGGCGAACTAGGGCATTCCGGTGTATATGCTTTTGTTTCAGGCTCTTATACTCGTAACAACAACTGGCGTGGCCCCGGCACAAACCGCCGTTATCATGTGGATGCCAAGCTGACCAAGAGCTGGGGTGAGGGAAGCCATACTGCTGTAGTGTTTACGTGGAACACGGTAGATGAATCCCCCACACGTTACCTGTCGCTGTCTCAGTGGCAGCAATATGGCCGGTCCTATAACTACGCAGGACAGTACACCCCCGGTTCCACGGATTATTACCGGCAATTCCAGTATGACCGTACATCGGTCATGATCAGCGCGCCAACGCATTTCATACTGACCAACAGCCTGAGCGCCGATGTTACGCCCTATTATCAGTGGATGAGCGGTTCTGTCCCCAGTGCGACAACGCTAAGCCCGGGCAAGATCTATTATGGCAACGAATCTGCCGGAACGATTGATTTTCCGACCGTTTACGACGGCAAGGCCGCCGTTGCGGCTATAGCGGGTTCCAACAGCTATAATGCAGGGTTCACGGGTAATCTTGCCCTGCACACTGGTATCAATACGCTGCGTGCTGGCTACTGGTATGGCAATCTGAACAAGAATTCCCTGTACGATTACGCTCCGATCAGCAGTAACGGCAGTATTATGGATGGCACTATCCGCACCCAGTCCGGAGCCGTGCTGGCGACAAAGAATTTCCATCTTATGCAGCAGGTCAACGGTTTTTATATCGAAGATACACTCTCCCTGCTCGACCACCGTCTGGATATTACGGCTGGTTTCAAGGAAGTTCTGATGTCCCGGTCCGGCACGAACAATATTCCCGGGGCAACGTATAGCTGGTCCACCAACACGGCTACGCCGCTGCCGCGCATGTCTGTCAGTTACAAGATCACGCCGCAGGATACGGTGTTCTTCAATGCCTCCACCGGCTTTCATGCGCCTGCGTCCGACGTGCCCTATTATGACGCATTCAACATGTCTACCGGCAAGCTTGCACCCGCGGCCGCACCGATCTGAAAAATGAATATGCAATCAGCGAGGAACTGGGCTTCAGGCATACGGGACTGGTCAATGTTTCTGTCGGTCTGTTTAACTATAACTTCACGAACCGTCAGGTATCCAGCTCGGTGTATGTCGATGGTGCCTTGACCACCAATTTCATCAACGCAGGCGGGCAGACAACCCGTGGTGCTCAGGCTGAACTCGCGCTGCGGCCATGGCACTATTTCAGCCCCTATGTGTCCGGGCAGTACCTGCATGCCACTCTCGACAACAACCTTGCCGTCGGGAACGATTATCTGCCGACAAAAGGCAAGACAGCGATCATGAGCCCCAAGTTTACGGCATCAATCGGCATCTCCTATGATGATGGACGCTTTTTCGGGAATGTCTATTTCAATTATGTCGACTCCCAGTATTCGACATTCATGAACGATGAGAGCATTCCGGCCTACAAGACTGCCAACGCCACACTGGGCTATCGCATGAAATCCTTTGGCTTCCTGCGTAGTCCGCAGATTATGGTTAATCTGATCAATATCGGAGACAGCAATTACCTGTCGGGGGTTTATTCGGCAAAGACCAATGCCAAGACAACCCGGGGTATCTATGGTACATCCATCGCCGGGAGTGCACCCACCTATTACCTTGGTGGTGGTTTTGCGACTGTTGTTGGAATTAGCACAGGCTTTTGATATTTCATGATAACGATGCGGCAAATCGAGGCGTTCCATGCTGTCATATCCATTGGCAGTATGACAGGGGCTGCGAAATATCTGGGACGAACGCAGTCCGCTGTCAGCCGCCTCATACTGGAACTGGAACAGGCTACGGGGCTGACGCTGTTCCAGCGCTCAGGTACACGGCTTCGCGCGTCGGAAGATGCCATGCTGCTTTACGAGGAAGTTCGGCGTTCGTTTATCGGCCTGCGCTCTATCGAGGACAAGGTGCGCGAAATTGCCAGCGGTGTGGGCCGCAGGCGGATTAATGTCGGGGCAACGCCGGCCCTTGCAAGTGGGATCGTTCCACGGGCCATAGCCCGCATGAATGATGACAGCACAACCACCCTGACAGCCATGACATCGGAAAGTGTATGCCATGCCGTAGCTGATGGCGGGATCGACCTCGGACTGGTCACGCTGCCTCTGGAGCATGAAAACGTGCACCTGCACTGGATCGGAGAAGCACCCTGTGTGGCGGTTCTGTCAGAGCAGGATCCGTTGGCGCAAGAAGCCGTGATCTCGCTTAAACATCTTTCTAACCGGCAGATACTGACAGTCGCTAATCCTTTTCGGCTCAGGGGCGTGGTTGACGTTGCGCTGAAAGCCAACGGCATCAGCACACAGGCCAAGCTTGAAACCAACACCTCCCTGACAGCCGTCTTAGCGGCACGGGAAAACCTGGGTATTGCACTGGTTGAGCCGGTTACGGCTTACGGTATTCCCGTGCAGGGTACGGTGGTGCGACCACTGGCCGAAATCATACCTTGGGTCTGGAGTGTTCTGACACCTGTTTTCAGGCCCTTGAACACCGAGGTCGAACGTCTGATCGAAAGTATCGGCAGCCTTGCGGAAGACTTGATCCCGGGCTTTCACCGGCATCCGCCTGAAGATCTGGAAAAACTTCAAAAGCGACTGTTCAGAGCAGGCGCGGAGGACAAAGCTCGTGGCACACGATAATGGCCTGACCAGACTGGAAGAGCGGCTGAAACGTGAAATGGAAGAGCTGAATCTTCCTGCTCGTTCATGGGTTTCCCAGACAAGCCAAGCAAACAAGCCTGATTATGATGTCATTGTCATTGGTGGTGGCATGCTGGGGCTGTCTGCCACTGCGGGCTTGCTGTTTCAGGCATAACATCGGTGATCTGCCTCGACCGCGCGGAACAGGGGCGTGAAGGGCCGTGGTTGAATTACGCCCGCATGCCTACCCTACGAACCCCTAAAACTGCTGTGGGGCCAGCGCTCGGTGTTCCTGCCCTGACATTCCGTGCGTGGTTCAGTGCGCAATATGGTGCCGAGGCCTGGAACGCGCTGGATAAAATTCCAACCCCGATGTGGATGGCGTATCTTTGCTGGTACCGTAAGGTTCTGGATTTGCCAGTGCGCAACCAGACAAACGTGACGGATATCGCCTTTTGTGACAATGGCTGATAGCAGTCTCGGTCAGGGGGAGTGACGCACCGCTGACGGCCCGCCGTGTTGTGATCGCTACCGGAATTGACGGGCTGGGACAGCCAGCCCTGCCGCCGGTAGCCAGTAAAATGTCTACGAAATTTTACGCACATTCATCTGACATGGTGAATTTCGAAGCCCTGCAGGGTAAACGGGTTGGCGTGGTGGGAGCCGGAGCTTCTGCCATGGACAATGCGGCGACAGCGTTGGAAGCTGGTGCCAGCAGGGTGGATCTGTTTGTCAGGCGGGCGCACCTGCCCGATATCGACAAGTTCAGCGGTATCAGCAATGAAGGGCTGATTGTCGGGTACGTGAGCCTGCCGGATGAAATTAAATGGAAAATCATGCGCTCAGGGTATGAGTTTCCGGTTCCGGCCCCGCGTGACAGCGTGCTGCGTGTTTTCCGGCATGCCAATGCCCATATGCGTCTGGGCAGCCCGATTGTGGATGCGCGAGAGTATGCCGATGGACTGATTGTGCGGACTCCCCATGGCGAGGTGGAACTGGATTACCTTATTTTTGCAACCGGTTTTGCCTGCGCGCTAGACAAAAGGCCCGAACTGCGCAGGCTTGCCCCTCTGGTACGCCTATGGGAGGACAGCTTTACCCCCGCAGCAGGGGAAGACTGCGCCGGGCTTGCCGCACTACCCGATCTGGCAGACGATTTTTCATTTAAAGCCAAAAGCCCCGAACATGCTGCTGAGCTTTCGCGTGTTTACGCATTCAGTTTCGATGCAACACTCAGCCATGGCAAACTGACTAGTGGTGCGCCCGGGCTGACCGAGGCAGCCCAGCGTCTGGCGCGTGGTATTGTTTCCTCCCTGCTGCGGGAGGATGCAAAAATCATCTTGAAACAGTTCGAGGATTACAGTCGTTCCGAACTGCAGGGCAACGAATGGTCGCCAGAACAGGTTGTAACAACCGCTCACACAAAAGAGACAACGCCATGACACGTGATGCGCAAACGCTTTACAGCAATAGCCTGGTAATAGACGGTCTGCAGACCTGTGCATGGAGCCGACCTGTTTTTGAGGAAATGCGTGCCGCTGGCCTGACTGTAGTCAATGCTGCTTCCCTCCTGTGGGAAAACTTTAGCGAAGGCATGGCATATATCCGCACATGGGAGCAGCTTTTCGCCGATAATGCGGATCTGATTATGCCGATCCGCAATGTGGACGATATTGAAACGGCTAAACGCACCGGCCGGACGGGTATCACCATTGGCTGGCAGAATACGTCTCCTCTGGAAGACAGGCTGGATTATATCCGCCTGTTCAAACTGCTCGGCGTCAACATCATGCAGTTGACTTATAATACGCAGAATTATTCTGGGGCCGGATATCTGGAACTGCGCGACAGCGGGCTGACTGGTTTCGGGCGTGAGGTCATTGCTGAAATGAACGCCAAGGTGTGCTGTGCGACCTCAGCCACGTGGGTGACCTGACGGCAGCCGAAGTCATTGAGCACTCGCGCAAGCCGGTTTGCATTTCGCATGTGCTGCCCCGAGCCCTGCACGATGTAAAACGTAACAAACCTGATGACCTGTTCCGGGCCTGCGCCGCCAAGGGCGGTGTGATCGGTCTTAGCCTGTTTGCACCCGGATTGAAGGCTGGCAACGATGCACGATAGAAGATTATCTGGACGCGATGTCTTATGTTCTGGACGTTGTGGGTGAAAACCATGTCGCTATCGGCACGGATTTCAGTACGGGGCACCCCCGGCCTGGCCCGTGGCAGGTATGGGCCAACCGCGATAAGGGCTATGCCCGGCAACTGACCAATTTTGCCCAGACGGTTATCCGTAAACCGGCAGGCATTGCAACAATTACAGAAACACCCAACCTTGTTCCGGCCATGCTCCGTCGTGGCTGGTCGGAGACACGGATTACAAAAATTCTCGGGGAAAACTGGCTCCGTGTCTTCCGCGAAACATGGACAGCAGAAACATGACTACGCCTCTGCTCCTGAACCGGCGCGGTTTTCTGCTCGGGGGTACTGCGGCAGGTGCTACACTTGCTACAGGTGCCCGCGCGGAAAACATGACCGTATTGACGGTCGCCGGTTTCGCAGGGCCGTTTCAGAGTATTTTTCGCTCGGTTGTCATGGATACGTTCGAGCGCAAACGGCCGGGTGTCAGGGTCGTTTATAGACCGGTCATGAATTCTGCTCAGATGCTGGCCATGCTGCGGCTGGAGCGTCAGGCCCCGCAGGTTGATGTGGCCATTACCGATATTTCAATCTCCTTTCTGGCAACGGCTGAAACGCTTCTGGCGCCACTGGCACCGGCAGCCGTGCCCAACCTTGCTGCACTGCCCCAATGGGCACAGCCTGACGGCATGATGGGCGTTGCATTTTCAACCGATAATCTGGCTCTTTTATACGATACGCGGGTTCTGAAATCGCCACCGCAAAGTTGGCTCGATCTGGCAAACCCGGATCTGTCCGATCAGATTTGTCTGCCTGTGGAAGACACAAGGGGGGTTGTGCTCCTGCCTTTGCTGACCCGTATGCAGGGAGGGGATTACCGGCAGAGCATAGAACCCGGCCTGGCGCTGATGCGCCGCTTCGCACCTCTGGTTGCGACATGGAACGCCCAGCCTGATCTGTATACTCTTTTGCTGGCTGGAACTGTGGCACTAGGCGTTGGCTGGAACGGGCGTGGACGCATGATCGCACAGGCCAATCCGGGGACATTGTCCGCAGTAATCCCGCGAGAAGGTAGTGTCGCGCAGATCAATACACTCAACCTGACCGCCCATGCGCCTGCGGGCGATCTGGCTCAGGCGTTTATCGATCACGCCCTTTCAGCGGATGTTCAGGCAGCGTTTGCGGCCCGGGCGTATTATGGGCCGGTGAACACCCGTGTTGTACTGCCCGAAGCCCTGAAACTTGCCATATCAGGTCCGCCGGATGTCGCGGCAAAAGCCATGCAACTCGACTGGCATTTTGTCAGCGCGCATTACAGTGAATGGGTACGCCGTATCCAGCGAGAGGTTATCAGTGGTTGATGCTGCATCCTACCTGACTATCAGGAACCTGCACAAAACCTATCCCGGTTCGGAAGTGCCTGCCGTAGCGGATGCCTCCCTTATGCTCGAACGCGGGCGCATGCTTACATTGCTGGGGCCATCGGGCTGTGGCAAGACTACATTGCTGCGGATGCTGGCCGGGCTGACACTGCCTGAGTCAGGTCTGGTGCTGGTCGGTGGCCGCTCCATGGTCGGTGTGCCCCTGCACAAACGCAATATGGGCATGGTGTTTCAGTCCTATGCCCTGTTTCCGCATCTGAATGTTACGCGCAATATCGCCTTCGGGCTGGAGGTGAGGGGGCTGAACGAGACTGCCCGCCGCAAACGCGTAGGCGACATGATAGACCTTATGCATCTGGGCGGGCTGGAACACAGGCGCGTTGCCGATCTTTCAGGCGGGCAAAGGCAGCGTGTCGCTCTGGCCCGTGCTCTTGCGATCGAGCCTGATATTCTCTTGCTGGACGAGCCTCTGGCCAATCTGGATGTCAAGCTGCGGGGCATCATGCGTGATGAAATCCGCAGCCTGCAACGCCGTCTGGGCATTACCTCGGTATTCGTAACACATGATCAGGAGGAAGCTCTTTCGATTGCGGATGTTGTGGCCGTTATGTCTGGCGGGCATATTCGCCAGATCGGCACTCCTGTCGAGATTTACGACCGTCCTGCCAGCCGTTTTGTGGCATCCTTTGTTGGGCGCGGCAATTTTCTATCAGCCGCTTCGTACATACGGGCAGTGCTGATGTTGACGGTTTAGGCCGCATGCCCATTCCAGAGGACATCATACCATGGGATGGTGCGGGCACCCTGTTTGTACGCCCGCACCATATCCACCTTGGCGCACCACAGGCCGGCGCTTACACATGCACCGCCAGAGTGGAAGATATTGTCTACACGGGAGATCGCTACCTTATCACCGCACAGGCCGGTCAGTATCGCTTGTGCGTGGAACAACCGGCCCCCCTGCCTGCCGGAATAAGCCTCGGGCAGGATGTGCCTCTTTCATGGCTGCCAAGGGACGTGCGCTTTGTCGCGGAGGACAGGACATGAGCGGGAGCATGCAGGCGTATCCCCGCTGGTTGCGCGGGCTTCTGCTTGCTCCGGGTCTGCTGGCACTAGCTGTCACCTTTATACTGCCGCTCATATGGCTGGGCCGGATATCGGTTCTACCCAGAAGTGGGGATGGTGTGACCCTTCCCGGGTTTACGCTACAGGCTTACCAGCATGTGCTTGGTGACGGGTTTTACTGGTGGGTGCTCTGGAAAACGGTCTGGCTTGGGGTGCTGACAGCAGCCCTTGCCGTACCTATGGCTTTTCCCATTGCACTCTTTCTTGCCCGCACGACAACGCGCTGGCGTGGGGTTCTGGCTGCTTTGGCGATAGCGCCGCTTCTGACATCAACAGTTATCCGTACCTATGGCTGGATGGTTATTCTGGGGCGGCATGGCATGATTAACGACATGCTATTGTGGTCGGGGTTGCTGGCCACGCCTGTCCGGCTTGATAACGGCACACTGGCGACGGTTATCGCATTGACAGAAATTCTGATGCCTTATGCCATCATATCGATCCTGAGTAATCTGGGGCGTCTGAATATGGAAATCGAACAGGCCGCAGCCCTGTTGGGAGCAACCCCTGTACAGGTGTTCCGCCGCGTTGTTCTGCCTTTGGTTCTGCCCGGGTTGATGACGGCAGCATTGCTGGTTTTTGTTCTTGCTATCAGTTCGCTTGTTACCCCCCAGCTCATGGGGGGCGGGCGGGTGTTTGTGCTTGCGACTGAAATTTTCAACGAAACAACAGTAACCCTGAACTGGCAGGTTGCCGGAGCACTCTCCATTCTGCTGTTGCTCCTGTTCGGTGGGGTCATTTCTGTCTACCAGCGCATTCTCAGTCGTATGGAGGAGCGGTTTTGAAACGCTCTGTCGGTCTGTGGTGCTGGAGGGGGCTGATTGTCGCCCTTTACGCGTTTTTGCTGGCTCCGCTTGTAGTCGTGCTTGTGGTCTCGTTCGATACTAGGCCCTACCTGCGTTTTCCGCCCGAGCACCTGTCTTTAGGGTCTTACGTTGCGGTTTTGCACAATACCGCGTTTTTGCATGCGGGGCTGCTCAGCATTCTGGTTGGGGGGGCTGCGGCTTTGGTATCGCTCGCTGTCGGTACTGCGGCGGCCTTTGCGTTGGGTGGCAAGGCTTTTCCCGGTCGGGCTATTGTGCAGGCCATGCTTTTTTCCCCCATGGTGGTGCCCCATATCGTACTCGCGGTCGGCTGATGATGACATTGCAGCCGTTTGGGCTGCTGGATACGCTGAGCGGTCTGGTTATCGCGCATGTTGGCATTACTCTGCCTATGTTGTGCGCATCGTATTATCAGGACTGAAAAGCCTCGACCCCGCATGCGAGGAAGCTGCATGCCTGCATGGAGCGACACCCTGGCAGGCATTCTGGCGTGTGACGCTGCCCGGATTACGTATGACACTGCTTGCCGCCGGGCTGATAGCCTTTCTGTTTTCGTTTGACGAGGCCGTTATCGTTCTGTTCATCGCAGGACACCGGGCCACGACTTTGCCGCTTGCAATCTATCATTATATCCAGTTCAGGACAGACCCACAGGTGGCCGCCCTGTCCGTTCTGGTTGTCCTCGCCAGTATGATCCCTGTGGTCATAATCGAGCGCGGTATCAACATTCGTCGCGCTCTGGCAGGATAGAACGGGAGAAATTCAGGACCTATGGCTAACGTAACACATGTGCGCACGCAGTATGGTCTTCTGGAAGGCCGTGTGGTCGACGGGGTTCATACTTTCCTGGGCGTTCCCTATGCGGCCGCCCTGCGGCCCGGCAGACGCTTTGCCCGGCCGCAGGAGCCAGATACCTGGATCGGTACCCGCCCGGCCCTGACACATGGGCCTGTATGCCCGCAGGTTCCTACCTATGGGCCGGTGGGGCATGGCGCAACATCCGTGCTGAACGCAGGAGAAGACTGTCTGACACTGAATATCCGCACGCAGGATATCCATGGCAAGGCTCCTGTGCTGGTCTGGGTGCATGGGGGGGGATATGCCGTTGGTTCGGCAAACGAGCGGGTTCTCCAGAGTGGTGCTTTTGCGGCCAGCGGCATTGTGGAAGTTACGCTGAACTACCGATTGGGGGCTCTGGGTTTTCTGCATCTGGACGATGCACCGGACAATCGTGGGCTGCTCGATATCATCCGTGCGTTACAGTGGGTGCGTGACAATATTGCCGGTTTCGGGGGCGATCCTGCACGTGTGACCCTTGCTGGCCGGTCGGCAGGTGGCTTTGCCGTAGCAACCTTATGGCCATGCCAGAGGCGCAGGGGCTTTTTTCTCGCGCTTTGATACAATCCGGCGCGACACCCGCTGTCCTACCCATGCATTGCGCTCAACGCACAACAGAGCGGTTCCTGTCCCGTCTTGGCATCAAGGCCAGCGCATTGGAAACGGCAGACCTCACACAGATCCTGAATGCTCAAAAGCAGATATGCGATGAGTCCTATAACAACCATGACTGGCAACGCGATGGTTCCGTCACGGTTGTTGGTATTCCCTTCCAGCCTGTTATCGACGCATACCCTGCCAGAGCACCCCGAGCAGGCGGCAGCACAGGGGCGTGCAGCGCCCGTGCCAGTCATGATCGGCACAACATCGGCGGAATATCTCACGCATTCACGTATGCACCCGCACCTGACCTATCATGATCTTGTCCCTTTGCTGGACCACGTGTGCGTCCTCTGGGTACAAGCGGAAAAACCATGGTCGAACGCTACCGCCATGCATTGCCCGAGCACAGCCCCATAGGACTGTGGCGCGCTATCGCAGGGGATCTGGTATTCCAAAACCCCACAACACGCTATGCATCTTTGCTCTGCCAGACCCAGCCGGTCTACAAATATCTGTATGGGGATATCCTGCCCGATGAAACGGGCGCCGCGCATGGAGCTGAATTGGCAGAAGTTTGGTGGCGGGACGGTCTGCGCGTTCAAGATCTTCCCCAACGCTATCATGGGTTGAACGCAGTTTCTGCACGGCGGGTGCATGAGATATGGCGTAGCTTTATTGCCGATGCGGCACCAGTTCTACCACAAGGGTCTCATTGGCCCTCTTATAACCTTTCAAGTCCGACACTCCTTGCTATTTCAGATAATGCAGTGCGTCATTTGGAAGACCCTTTTGTTGCAAGGGAGTCTCTATGGCATTCTTGATCGCCTAAGGGTGAGACGGATCAAGAACCTGATGCGCCAATGATGGGTTGGTATTGCGGAACAGAACTGCCCATTCAGAGCGACATCATCCCGATGCAGGTCGAAATTGGCTATTATGTGCAGAGCACGGACTTGCCTGAACCAGATACCCCGGTAATGGTTAGACATTTTCTGGGGGGCACGTCGAATGAAAAAAGCCCATCTGTGTATTGGAAAAGTTTTTTTCAGAAAAGCCGTTTGGAAATCAGTCACTTCCCTGCATTACCAGTATCCTGTACTCTTATTACAGGTGGGGGAACGTCACGCGTGAGTTTCCGTCCGGCTTCCGGTAGCCGGATTTCGCATCGCACACCGGGTTCGTTATCCAACAATCTGACAGTTCCCTGATGCAGCCGGACAACGGCTCTGACCATACTCAGGCCAAGGCCGGTGCCGGGTATTGATCGACTGCGGTCAAGACGAACCATTTTTTCAAAAACACGTTCTCGTTCCTGCGGTGGAATGCCCGGGCCATCGTCTGCAACCGCGATCATGACAGCATTGCCAGCCATGCCTGAAGAAACAGTAATCGTGCTCCCGCGCGGGCAGTGATTGGTGGCATTTTCTATAAGATTTGCCAACATCTGCATGAGAAGGACCCGGTTGCCTGAAAGAGGCAAGGCTTTGCGATCAAGCCTGAGGATCAGCTTTTGTCCCCGCTCTTCGGTAATGGGCCGATAGAGCTCGGTAACGGAGTGGAGAATTTCATCAAGCACAATGTCCTGAGTGTCTGGAATGCCTTCCCCAGATTCTATCTGGGCGATTTTCAATAAGGTAGAGAAAATTTCGAGGGCTTCGTCCAGATTGACCTTAGCAAGGCTCAGAGTGTGTTGCTGAGAGTGCGATAGCCCTTCATGGGCGATCTCATCAAGGTGCTGGCCAAGATGTGCGAGGGGGCGCCTCATGTCATGAGCGATATCATCTGTAACCTGACGGATACTTTCGATCAGCCGTTCGTTTTTATCGAGCATCGCATTCAGGCTGGCTGCCAGATGCTCGAACTCATCATTTGTCGTATTCAGCGTCAGCCTGCGCGATATGCTGCCTTTCATGATGTCGCGGGCTGTCTGGCTGATTGTCTCGATCTTGTTCAGGACAAGGCGGCTGACAATAAACCCGCCAGCAAAGCCGATTACGATAAAACTGGCAGCACTCCATGCGAGTGTGAACCAAAGGTCACGGCGTAAAGTCTGCACAGGTTCCGCGTCGATCCCGACAAATAGATACCCGCCGTCATCCAGAAGTACACCATATCCAATTACAGGACGATGATCGCGGGGGAGTGAACGGTGGGTCCATGAAAGTGTGCGCCAGCCAGTCTGTGGCCTGAGAGGCAGCATGTTACCCACGACGATATGCTTTTGTGCGTCTTGCAGAAGGTAATAGAAACCGGGCTCATTCCTGACCAGTTCGGTCATAACTGGACGCAGATGCGGGATATCATGAATGACAGCATCGGAAAGCGCTTCATCCCGTTCGTTGGAAATGACCTTCTGTAACTGCTGCCTGAGAAGGTGCAGGCTATGGTACCCTGAAACAGCCATGACGGTAATGCCGCAGACCACAAAGCATCCAGCAAACATTGCCATGATACGGAATGAAGAACTGCGGAAAACTGAAAACGGGTAAGGGGATGTACCCTGCTTCTTGTGCATGTTATTGGGTCCGCAAAATATAGCCATGTCCTTTGACTGTATGAATCAAGGGTGTTGCGTCCCTACCCAGTCTTTCTCTCAGGCGGCTGATATGGCTTGCAAGCAGGTTGCTGTGGATTGGAAAATCAATGTCCCAGACGGTCTGTAACAACATTTTATGAGAAAGAATAACGTTTGGGTTCCTCATGAAATATTCGAGTAATTTCAATTCCTGTGCTTGAATGTAAAGTTTTTCTCCGGCTCGTCGTACTTCGCGGTTCAGTAGGTTGATTTCGACATCGGCGAATGTCAGGGTTACTTCATTCTGGGGCTCCCTGCCGCGCCGTAGCAGGCTCTCGATCCGTGCGGAGAGTTCCATCAAGGCAAACGGCTTGACCAGATAATCATCTCCTCCATGCCGGAGGCCGGTAACACGGTCATGAATGCCATCCATCGTTGTGAGAAAAAGCACGGGGGTCTGAATATTGTGGCTGCGCAGGTGGGTCAGGATAGTCAGGCCATCAATGCCCGGAAGGCGGCGGTCGAGGATGATACAATCCCATGATCGGGTCATAGCCAGTTCCTGACCGCGGAGCCCATCAACAGTGGTTGTGATGTGGATATGTGAATCCTGAAAGAAACGCTCGATATATGTAACTGTCATGCTGTCATCTTCGATAAGAAGGACATCAGCGGCAGGGCTGAATACAAGCTCGCTCATGTGTTGCTCCCAAGAGACCTCTCTAAGCATGTGCAGTTGCACGAACCACAACGCCAGCAGCAAGGTGAGGGGAACATTACCAATCGATGGTGCAGGAACATGTGCGCGCCATAAAAACGTCAGTGAGTGCCGCTTGCCATGACAGCAAGCGAATGATGAGCCGTATGTATGCGGTGTGGCAGTGGTAACGCATTAACGTCAGCGAAAGTTATATGAAAGAGCATGATGCAAACCAGTCTGCCATTGCGTAAGTCGTTAAAAAAGTAATTGCTGTGGGAGTTTTCTCAATAAAATATGGTGTAAATTTTATTTCAATATTTTTTAGTTTTTGTGGGAATTTTTACTGCTTAATCTGGTGGGTATAATCAGGCTGTCCACACAAATAGTGTCGGTTTGTTATGTCCGAACATGCAGTGCTGAGAGAATTATGCCAGAGTGTGTTCTGGTCGTAAATCGAGTTTTGGCATCATACGTAAAGGGGGAGGGTTTCTATAATTAACAATTCCCAACACTGCGAGAACTGGATTGTCGAGACAAAAAAATAAAAATAGAGAATGAGATGCGTTCTCATAAAATGGTTTGGCGATATGTCGGTTCTTCGTGGTTTTTCTCGTGTGTTTTATTGCTCTTTCATGACGGGATGTCTCGCCGGGACAGCGTTGCAGTCTCAGGCTTATGGTGCAGAGACCCTTGTGCAGAAAGCGAAAGCCACACAGGAGTCAGGTTCCGTGCCGGCTCCAGGTGGAAGTGCTCAACCACACGATAAAAAGACTGCCGATAGCAAGAAAACGGAAGCGCAAGAACACCTGATAGTTTGGGGTAAAGCCAGACCGAAACTGACCGGGAATTCTCCGAATAAAAAATATACCGCGTCATTGCTCGACACCCCGCGCTCTATCTCTGTGGTGACGCAGGAGCAGATGAAGCTGGTTAATGCGACCTCATTTGAAGAAGCTATGCGCACTGTGCCCGGTATCAGTTTCCGAGCAGGTGATGCCTATGCCGTTCCGGGGGGTAACTACCCAGTAATCCGGGGTTTTGGTTCTTATAGTAATATGTTCATTGATGGCCTGCGCGATAGTGGTGTTACCCAGCGTGAAGTTTTTGACGTTGAAGAAATGGAAGTTCTGAAAGGCCCCGGCTCAGTATATGGTGGCCGTGGTGGTCTGGGCGGGCAGATCAATATTACCACGAAGAAAGCCCAGCTTGGAAACCTGACTTCCGGGCAAATCGGTTTTGGCACGGCAGCCTACAAGCGTGGCACGATTGATATCAACCGCCAGATAGGTTCATCCATAGCATTTCGCTGAACGCCATGGGAGATGACGGCTATACGGCTGGCCGTGCGCCGGTTGGCGGCCATAAATGGGGTGTTGCGCCTTCATTGTCTTTCGGGCTTGGTACACCAACACGGCTGACCGTAGGGTATTATCATCTCTCGTCATATGACATGCCCGACTATTCTGCCCCTTACAGCAAAACCACACACGAACCGCTTGATATTCCCCGGCATACTGTTCTCGGATTAAAAGATCGTGATTTCGAGCGCAGTACAACAGATATGGGCCAGATTATATTCGAACAGGATATCTGGCGTGACTTTGTTTTTCGTAACACGTTGCAATGGACGAGCACACAATACGATTATATTGCCACAAACCCGCAATGGCAGAGCACTTCGCCCGCGAGCCAGATTATCGAGCTGGAAGCAAAATCGGGTCTGTTTCATACGGATAATTTTCAGGAACAGGCTATGGTGTCCGGGACGTTCAATACAGGCCCGATCCATCATTCCATCAACACAGGTATAGAAGTATCGCGTGAGCGTTCCACCCGTAACGAATATTACATTAAGGATGCCGCGGGGAATAACCTGCGTAACGGCGGGCCGTGCTCCATAGCGTATAACTGCATTCTGGCATCGAATATAGGAGGGTGGAATCCGTCAAACCCCTGGACTGGTTCTTACACCATTGGAGAGCCGGGGATAGCGGCACTGAATACCAATGTGGATACGGGTTCTGTCTATGCGTTTGATACCATGAGCATGTTGAACGACCACCTGCTGATTAATGGAGGGGTGCGTTTTGATCGTTTCATGACTTCGGCCGTGCAGGGTAATGTCGGGCTCAGTAACAATCAGAGCTTTATCAACTATCAGGCGGGCGTGGTTTATAAACCGATCAAGCCGATCAGCCTGTATTTTTCTTACGCGACAGCGTCCAATCCTGTCGGCGTTGATGCGGGTGCCGATGGCCAGATTGCCCTATCGACCGCGAACAACAAGCTGGCGCCTGAAAATGGCAGGAATATTGAAGTCGGTGCCAAGGCGGATCTGTTCGATGGTCGGTTTTCTATTACCGGCTCCCTGTTTGATGGAAAAATGACCAATGCACAGGTTTCGGATGGGTATGGCAACCAGATAGACGCGGGAACGCAACGCGTTCGTGGTGCTGAGATCAATGTTGCCGGTAACATTACACCACGCTGGGAGGTATTCGGTGGATGGACCTATCTCGACAGCACCGTGGTGAGTGGTGGGCCGACCAATGCCAATGTGGGCAAGAGATTCCCCTATACGCCGGGGAACTCCATAGCCTTGTGGAGCACATATCGTCTGCTGTCACATCTCAAGGCGGGTGGGGGCATCACTTATATGAGCAAGCGCTATACGAACGTAAATGATTCAACATGGGTTCCGGGGTATGTGCGGATTGATCTGGTAGCGGATTATCAGATTACACATGCGCTGGACCTGCAGGTTAATCTGCAGAACCTTACAGATAAACTGTATTATGATAGAATTTATACCAACTATTCACGCATTGCGGCAGGGCGTGCATTGACATTCCAGTTGAGTTTTAAAATGTAATACGGATTCTTTTCCGGTTTTTATTGATATGGCATGGCGCGTATGCGGGTTACTCTGTGTCATTCGCTGCGCGTCTGCCAGAGGCCTTGCGGGCCTCTTCAGTCTGAGTGGTGCGGGCTGTATGGAGGCACCGTCTAACTGGCCACTCCACATATAGGAAAGGCCTGTGTAGTGGGTCTCTATATAGCGACCTCCCGTGGCTGGTGCCTGTATTTGATACAGCAGCGTGGCCCCGTGTTGCCTATCTGGAATGCCAGAGCCCTTTTTGCGTCCGGCGACGGGAATATGAAAATCATTCAATCTATTTGGTGATTCTTCTCCTGAAAATATCAAGGCTTTTTTGAATATTATTCTGCGGAATGTAAAAAATATTTCATTCCGTTGGTGAATAATGGAATGGTGTCACATATTTTTATCTTTTTATAAAATATAATAAAAAATTGATATATTACTTTGAAAATACACATCATATAAATTCTGTTAGTGTTGATATTGTAACGAATACGCTCTCTGGCGCGCGGTACATGCAACATGGAGAAGAAAAATTGAGCTTCTTTAAAGAACCAGTGCAGAAATACCCGGCGCATAAGAGCGCGGAAGGGTATCATCTGGCGTTGGATAAACGACAGATCCAAATGATTTCCATTGGCGGGGCGATTGGCACCGGGCTTTTTCTAGGGGCGGGGAGCCGGTTGCAGGCTGTCGGGCCTGCTCTGGCCGTGGTGTATCTGGTCTGCGGTATTTTTGCGTTTCTGATGCTGCGTGCCTTGGGGGAACTGGTGATGTACCGCCCCACCAGCGGTAGTTTTGTATCCTATGCACAGGAGTTTCTGGGGCCGCGTGCTTCTTATATGGCCGGAGCACTGTCATTTTTCAGTTGGGCCATGACTGGCATTGTCGATATTACCGCCGTAGCGCTGTACATGCATTACTGGGGTGTTTTTGCCGCCGTGCCGCAATGGGTCATGGCATTGATGGCGCTTGTGGTCATTACCACCATGAATCTTGTCGGGGTGAAATGGTTTGGCGAGATGGAGTTCTGGTTCTCGCTCATCAAGGTAGCGGCTTTGATCGCATTTTTTGCCGTAGGCTCCATCGTTCTGGGTATGCACACGCCTGTGGCGGGAGTTATGCCGGGCTTTTCATTGGTGACGGAGCATGGCGGGCTTTTTCCCCATGGGATCATGCCAGCGCTCACCCTTATGCAAGGGGTGGTGTTTGCTTATTTTGGCATAGAGATGATCGGCACGGCGGCGGGTGAATGTCAGAACCCGCGTGAAGTTGTACCTGCGGCTATTAATAACGTTATCTGGCGTATCGCTATTTTCTATGTTGGTACGGTTACGCTTCTGGTGTTGCTGCTGCCGTGGTCTTCCTATCAGGCAGGTGTGAGCCCGTTTGTGACATTTTTCTCCCGTCTGGGGGTGCCGGGCATGGGCGGGGTTATGAACCTTGTCGTGCTGACGGCAGCACTCTCCAGCCTTAACTCCGGTCTGTATTCTACGGGGCGTGTGTTGCGCACCATGGCTCTGGATGGTGCGGCACCGCGTTACCTTGCGCGCATGAACAGGCAGTCGGTGCCTTCTGCGGCCATTTTGACAACGGTTGCCATTTATCTGGTTGGGGTAGGGCTGAATTACTTCCTGCCGGCCCAGATTTTTGAAATTGTGCTCAACATGGCCTCTTTGGGTGTTATCAGCACATGGTGCTTCATTCTGGTGTGCCAGATGAAGCTGCGGCAGGCTATTGTGGCAGGGCGTATTGCCCCAACCAGTTTTGCCATGCCCGGCGCACCCTATACCACATGGGCAACACTGGTTTTTTTTCTGGGTATTCTTGCCCTGATGGCGTTTGACTACCCCACGGGTACTTACTCTATTGCGGCGGTTCCCGTGCTGGCTCTGCTGCTTGTGGCCGGATGGAAACTGATGGGTGGTCGCCCGCTGCCTATAGAGCCCCAGACAGAGTTTTCCGCCATTCTGACGGATGCCGCTCCCCCCCGCCCAGACTCATCCGCGACGGATGGGGAGCACACGGTATGAGCCCGAAAGTGAATATTCTGGCCTGCGCCAGAGCGCTGTGTCTGAGCGGTATGGCCGCAGTCATCGGTGGGTTTGTCGTGCAGGGCCATCCGGCCAAGGCGGAGCAGTGGTATACGGGGTCTCTGGTTTCTCCTTCAGGGCCTTTGTCCAAAAAAGGCATGTTTCTGCTCGAACCTTACATGTATTACGCGGTGCCGTCTGGCATGATCGGCCCGCATAATGATGCCGTGCCCATGAGTTCGCCTCGCCAGCAGTCTGTGACCAGCCTGACAATTTACCGATATGCGATTACGGACACACTGAGTATCCAGAGTGAGCCAACCATCAGCTATCGCTGGAAGCATGGCGAAAACACCAGCAGTGGCCTGAAACTGGGTGACGTGCCGGTGGATCTGATGTGGCGTTACCTGACGGCTGACCCTGCGCGCTATATCCCGACGTTGAACCTGATTACCGGTGTTTCCTTTCCCACGGGTGATTATTCCAGTCTGGGGCGGGCACAGGATGGCGTAGGCACCGGGTTTATACCTATCGCGTGGCGTTGACGGAGCAGTCCACCTACACCTTGCCTAATAACCATGAACTGCGCCTGCGTGTCTGGGCGACGTTTCGGCGCGCACTCACGACAGCTCATCTGCATGACATGAGCAGTTACGGGACAACGCAGGGGTTTCAGGGGCGGGCGCAGCCCGGCATGTATGGCGGGGCTGGGTTTTCGCTCGAATACGGGCTGAACCAGCGCTGGGTGCTGGCGCTGGATGTGGCGCGTGACTGGTCTAACGGCACAAAGCTGCGCGGCACTTATACTAATACGGGACAGGTGGTTTCTCAGACAGGCGCACCGTCTGGTGACTGGCAGATTGCCCCTGCGGTTGAATATAACTGGAGCCCCCGCTACGGCATTATTGCTGGTGTATCGGTCTATTATGCGGGGCATAACACCGAGCGGGTCGTATCGCCCCAGTTTGCGTTTAATGCCCTTTATTGAAGGGTGGGGCGGCGGCTTGGTGTTCCGGGAGCGTTTGTGTGCTCCCGGATGGTTCATGCTCAAGGCTCTGCGCGGCACTTTCCTCGCTCAGGGCAAAGCCTGTCAGCCCGCCCATAACGGCAGCCAGTCCGGCATAGTCCGCAAGCCCAAGGGACAGATGACCGGTCAGCAGGGTTTCGCCCAGCAGGGTAAAGGCGACTTCCCCCGCCTGTGTCGCATCAACTGCTGCGATCAGATAGGGGTTGGAGGATGTATTGCGCGCATGAATGAACAAAGGCGTGGCGAGGCAGCCTGCTACCAGTGCGATAATACCGGTAGCGGTAATCTGCCCCAGATCGGGTGCGGGAGGACGAACGACGATAACCAGCCCGATAAGAAAGGGCAGGGCTCCCAGTGTCATCAGCAGCACGGCGGCCAACGGGTCTTGCAAGGGGCGGTAGAGCGGTGCGGTATTGTGGCGCAGGCGGTTGAGCAACTGGTTGCCAATGGGGTAGCAGAAAGCGGCGATACAAAGCGGCACCACACCCGCCATGACCTGCTCCAGCGGCACACCGTCCAATAACCGGTTGGCGTTCAGCCCGATGATACCTATGAAAATCAGCCCCAGAAACACCAGCCGCGGAGTGGCACTTTCTCCCCAAAGGCGCGCAGCACGATAGGGGTGGCGATAAGGGTGCTCTGCCATGTAGCTGCAACAATCCAGCCCGGCGCATGGTTGGCAGCAAAACAGCAGCATGCGTAAAACATGCCATAGCCAACACTGCCAGCCCCCAGCCAGAAACCGGCCCGGTGCATGAACAGGCGCCCCAGCATGGCCAGATAGGCGGGGCCTTTGCTTGCCAGCAACCACAGCGTAAGCAGGGCTGCTGTTTCGATATAGCGCAGGGCCGCACTCCATACCCATGGCCCACCTTGCAGGCTGATGACGCGGTTTAGAATAAAGGTGGTGGAAAACAGTGCGGAGGCGATTAGCCCCTGACAGATCAGGCGTGGGGCACGCGTCGTATTTTGCGTGGTGGTATGCACCGCGTTCCGGCCAGTTGGTCTTGTAACCGGCGGGCTTGTATGAGAGGGAGAAACCGGATGACCGGAGGCAGGAAAATCTGGCATATCTGTGCTGGGGCTTCTGTAATGGCAAACAGGCAGAATATACCGGCAATCTATTGGAATGTGTTTTCGTTTTTTGCTGAAGTTTGAGCATATTAAACGAGAGTTTTTAAAAAGTTCGGAATAATCATGCAGATATATACGGAAATGCGGAAGATTTGATCATGGCGGACGTGCTGGACAGAACCGACCGGAAGATTCTGCGTCTTTTGCAGGGTAATGGGCGTATTTCCAACGCGGACTTGGCTGAGGAGGTCAATATCAGCCCGGCCACATGCCACCGCCGCCTGCAACGCCTGTTTGATGAAGGATATGTCAAAGGCGTGCGCGGCATGGTCAATGCCGACAAGGTCGATCTGGGAACGCTCGTGCTGGTGGGGGTTGTGCTCGATCGTTCGACACCAGACAGTTTTGCCGAGTTCGAGGCGGCCGTCAGCCAGATTTCCTCCATTCTGGACTGTTACCTGGTGGCGGGGGACTTTGATTACTTTCTCAAGATCCGGGTGCGTGACATGGCGGATTTCAACCGCCTGCACGCGACAAAACTTATTACCCTGCCATCTGTCCGGCAGACACGTACGTTTTTCACCCTGAAAACCGTAGCAGACACGCGGCCACTGGATTTCTAGCCCCTTGCTTCCATCACGCCTGTGCAGGGTGGTGGTTGACGCTTGCGATCCCGTGCTCGTGGTAATGTCATGCGCTTTGGAATGCTGCTGTAGTATAAGGCCACACATAGAGCGACGGCTTCTGTCATGGTCTTGTGGTGTCTGAAAAGCCATGTGGTGCCGGGCAAAGGAGCGCGGGGCAGGTATGGTGGATCAAGAAAACAGGCCGACTACTGTCGAAGCCGTATCCGCTTCCAGCGGGCAGGCTCACGGATCCGCTCCGGCAGAAGATAACGACCCCGAATGGCCCAGCCCGGTTGTAGGGCCGAGTCGGCCTCGCCTGTTCAGCGTGTTGGGGCCGGGGCTTGTGACCGGCGCATCAGATGATGATCCGAGCGGCATTGCCACTTACTCCCAAGTGGGGGCGCAGTTCGGTTACGGGCTATCCTGGTCTTTGGTGGTGACCTACCCGCTCATGGTTGCCATGCAGATGATCAGCGCACGGTTGGGGCGCACAACAGGGCACGGGCTGGCTGGCGTATTACGGCTTTATTGCCCATCCTGGCTGCTGAGTGCGATGGTTGTTCTGCTGCTGGTGGCTAATATCGTTAATCTGGGGGCAGACCTTGGCGCCATGGCGGATGCGCTAAACCTGCTTTTGCCAAGTGGCCGGGTTCTGTATGTGCTGCTGTTTGCCGCCGTGGCCATTTCCATGCAGTTGTTCTTGCAATACACGCGCTACGTGGCAGTGCTGAAATGGCTGACACTCGTGCTTTTTGCGTATTTCGCGGCGCTGGCCTGTGTGCGGGTGGACTGGTGGACGCTAGGCCGCCAACTTGTCTGGCCGGATTGGCGCAGTACGCATACCGCAGGGTACTGGACAGCCCTTGTTGCCATTCTGGGTACAACAATCAGCCGTATCTATTTTTCTGGCAGGCTTCCGAAGAAGTGGAGGACATGCATGTCTATCCCCGTCGGGTTAACCTGGTAGATGCACCCGCGCAGGGTAAAAACGCCCTGAAGCGGATCAGGATCGATACGCTGGTGGGCATGGCGTTTTCAAATCTTGTCGCGCTGGCCATTCTGGTTACGACCGCCGCCACGCTCAATGTGCATGGCGTGACAGATATCCAGACCTCCGCACAGGCGGCCGAGGCCCTGAGGCCGATTGCCGGACGTTTTGCATCCCTGATCTTTACCTTGGGTATTGTGGGGACAGGGCTTCTGGCCGTGCCGGTTCTGGCAGGCTCTGCTGCTTATGCCGTGGGCGAGGCCCGTCAGTGGCCAACCGGGTTGGAGCGCCGCCCCAAGGAAGCGCAGGCGTTTTACGCAACATTGGTTCTGGCGACACTGGTGGGCATGATCCTGAACTTCGCCCCTATCGACCCTATCAAGGCACTGTTCTGGAGTGCGGTTCTGAATGGCGTGGTGGCGGTGCCCGTTATGGTTGTGATGATGATTGTGGCCAGCCGTGCTGACATTATGGGGCGGTTTGTCATTCGTGGTCTGCTGAAATGGCTGGGCTGGGCCGCAACACTCATGATGGCGGGTGTGGTTGCAGGCATGCTGTGGAGCTTTGGCGGCTAGGGCGTATCGCTGTTTTTGGCGCATGAGAACGGTTATTTGGTTGCATCAGCGGTGTGCCACCCCTCGCTAATACAGGCAGTGTGGAGGGTATGTCACGGTGTGGAGGCAATGCACCAAATGATATTGACAATTATTCTTAATTAAGAGAAGGCTCACAAAATTTTCCAGTGTGAGTCTGTATCATGAGCTTCCGTGCCCTTTGTCTGAACACGCTTTGCGTATCTGCTTTGCTGTCCGGTGTGGGGCCAGTGCGGTTTTTTGCTCTTTCCGCAGCCCATGCGCAGGACGG
Organism: Acetobacter papayae JCM 25143; assembly: GCF_000613285.1. GTDB lineage: Bacteria > Pseudomonadota > Alphaproteobacteria > Acetobacterales > Acetobacteraceae > Acetobacter > Acetobacter papayae. Next base: position 44,983 of record NZ_BAIN01000003.1, read on the forward strand.
TACAGCCCAGAACGCCGCCCCGGCAAAGAACGCGGCAAATCCGAAACACATGACCAGCCCTGTTGCCCAGTCTTCTGCTTCGTCACAGGTTGCTGCGCCGGTTGTGGCCGGCAAGGAAGAGGATCTGGTGGTTAAGGCCTCGCGCAACAACCGCATGTATGTTTCCAGTGGTGGCGATCTGGGGGCGCTCGGGCACAAGAAAGGGCTGGATGTGCCCTTCAATATCCGCAGCTACAACGCCAGCCTTATTCTTAATCAGCAGTCCCAGACATTGGGAGATGTGCTGCTTAATGATCCGACTGTCAGAACAACGACAGGTTACGGTAATTACGCTCAGCTTTTCCAGATTCGTGGCTTTACCCTGTATGGTGATGATATCGCCATTGACGGCCTGTATGGCGTAACACCTCGCCAGCTTGTGTCGCCCCAGCTTTACGAATCAGTGCAGGTGCTCAATGGCGCAAGCGCGTTCCTTAACGGTGCGGCTCCCGGTGGCTCCGCCATTGGTGGTAATGTCAATCTTATCTCCAAACGGGCCGCAGCAACCGACATCACCCGGGTTACGGGTGATTATACCAGCAGCGCTCAGGGTGGCGGCGCGGTTGATATCAGCCGCAGGTTTGGTCAGGACCGGGCTTACGGTTTTCGTTTCAACGCCGCTGGTATGGATGGCGAAACCCCCATTGATGGCGAACGCCGTGCCGATATCGCGCTGGGTGGCGCGTTTGACTGGCACAATGACGATACCCGCATCAATATGAACATGAACTACCAAAAACAGCAGGTTTTTGGTGGGCGCAGTGCTATTATCGTTTCCAGCCTTGCTACGGGTATGCCTGCGCCCCTGCCGACTTCGCCTTCAAAAAACTGGGGCCAGCGCTGGGCTTATACGGACCTGTCCTACCTGTTTGGCACGATGGGTATCGAGCATGACTTCGGGAAAAACGTGACTGTCTATGGAAAATTCGGTGCACAGAGTGGCAACGAAATGGGCAATTATGCCACTACCACTCTGACGAATTCTCGCACAGGCGCGGGTAATGTCGGGGCAATGGCTACGGCCTATAACGTCATGAACGAAGCAACGCAGGCCGGTGTGCGTGCCCATGTGGAAACAGGTTTCATCAAACACGAAATCAATGCCGGGGGATCGGCTATCTGGGAGGAGTCCGATTCTGCCTATGCTATGAGTCTGGTCGGGGTGTCGGGTAACATCTATAATCCAACACAGTTTACCCCGAATGAAACCTATGCCCGTGGCAATATGAGCGATCCGGGGCGTGTTTCATGGAACAAGCTTTACAGCCTGTTCTTGTCGGATACGATGACCTTCTGGCATGACCGCATTTCTTTGACGGGTGGTTTCCGGTATCAGGATATTCTCTCCAACTCCTATGCGTATGGCAGTGGAGAGATGCAGACACATTATAATTCGTCCGCGTTTTCTCCGGTTATTGGTCTGGTCATTCATCCGGTCAAACATGTTGCCGTGTATTTCAATCGTATTCAGGGGTTGTCTGCGGGTTCAGTCGTTGGCTCCACCTATGTCAATGCCGGGCAGGTTTTCGCTCCGTATGAAAGCACGCAGTACGAAGTGGGGGCCAAATACGATATTGGCCGTTTTTCGGCAGGCGTTGCGTTCTACCAGACGTCCATGCCGTATGGGGTGGTGGAGCCTACGGCAATACAGGCCAGTTGCTCTATAGCCAGAACGGTCAGGAGAGAAACCGGGGTATGGAACTGACCTTTAATGGCGAAATCATACGTGGGCTGCGCTTTAACGGTGGTCTTACTTTGATTGATGCCAAACAGGTACGGGCGGCAAGTGAAGATAATAATGGTAAAACAGCTATTGGTGTTCCCAATTATACCATTAACGGCAACCTCGAATATGATGTGCCATTCGTTAAAGGTCTGACTTTGGTTGGGCGTGTTATCAGCACGGGCAAGCAGCAGTTCAACAACGCTAATAGTGCACATCTGCCCGCATGGTCACGTTTCGATCTGGGAGCGCGTTATACGTTCCTTGTGCGGGGTAAGGCGCTGACCACGCGCTTTGAGGTCGACAACGTCGGTAACCAGCGTTACTGGGCCTCTGTTTATCAGAGCAATCTGATCATGGGTGACCCGGAAACCTTCAAGTTCTCGATAACGGCTGATCTTTAAGGTGTGTTGCCCGGCATTGTATTGATTGCCGGGCAGCCTGATCAGAACCCTCCCGAACTGTGCAGGAATTCTCGCAGGGCCTGCAAAAAGGTGCGGACATTGGCACTGGCGTTGTGGCGGGGGGGCATGACAGCGTAAAGATCTGTTTTTTCTCCATACAGGTCGGGGAATATACGGATCAGCTTGCCGCTTTCTATATCCTGCGATACATCGCAGAGTAGTTTGTAGGCAATGCCTTGCCCGGCCAGCGCCCAGTCATGGATAATTTCGCAACTGGTGGTGGACAGGCGGGAAGGCACGGTAATGACATCGCGCTTTTCGTCGTCACCAATGGCCCAGCGGTTCAGCACGGTCATGGTCTTGTGGCGGCGCAGGCATAGGCAGTCATGGTGGATCAGTTCCTGCGGTGTGCGCGGGAGTGTTGTGCGGGCAATATAGGCGGGTGATGCACAAAGCACGCGCCGGGTCGTGGCCAGCAGAGTTACGGTGGCCCCCTGTGTGTCAGGCATGCCCAGCCTTAGGATGACATCAAGGCAGTCACTGAAATCGTGCAGGCCTTCACCCGCTAGCGCCAGGCTGATCTTGAGCTTTGGGTAGCGTTCGCTGAAGCTGGCGATAAAGGGCGCAATCTGCCTGCGGCCTAGTTCAACGGGAGCACCAATGCTCAGCGTGCCCTGCGGTACGGTATTGGCGATGGACAGATCGTTCTGAAGCTGGTCAATATCGGCAATGATCTGCACGCCGCGTTCATAAAGCACCCGGCCTGTTTCGCTGGGGCGGAAGTGGCGTGTGGTGCGTACGATCAGGCTGGCGCCCAGACGATCCTCCAGCCGCGACAGGCGGCGCGAGACCACGGCGGGCGATGTGCCCATGCTGCGGGCTGTGGCGGAAATGCTTCCAGCCTCGACCAGCACCGTAAAGAAGCGCAGGTCGCTGATCTCGTCGTAAGACATGAAATGCTCCATTGTTGCATCAGACGCAAAAGCGTTTTTCCGGTTTTGTGACTACCGGCGCCATGCCGCTTCAAGACATAGTGATCCAGCGTAAAGGCCATTCTGTGGCGCACCCGCTTCTGACGTGCCGCCAACGATAGCGGCGGCACCCGGACAAGGGAACGCGGCGAATGACCGGACGCTAAACAGATAAGAACGATGCCGCCACATGTATGGCGGCACGGCACGTCCGCGGAGAGATCATGTCAGACCATAGCCAGACCATTACACCCTCGACCAGTGCCCCCTTGACCGGTGCCGCCCTGAAAGCCGCTCTGGTGGGAACATGGGAACTTGTTTCCTATCAGGTAGAGGAAGAGGAAAGCGGCGCGCTGATTGATGCCATGGGAGACCATCCGCGCGGGCGCGTCGTTTTTACGCAGGATGACTGGGTGGCCTTCAACCTTGAGGGTACAGGCCGCACGCCAGCCAAGAACGATGCTGACCGTGCCCAGCTCATGCAGACACTCGTGGCCTATATCGGGCGCTATCATATTGAAGACAATCAGTGGATCACGCAGGTGGAAACCGCATGGGCACCCGAATGGGTAGGCACCCAGCAACGGCGCACCGTGACTGTAAACGGGAATACCGCGGACGTGATTACGCCTTGGCGGCTTATGCCTAACTGGGGTGGCGGGCAGATGTCGCGCAGCATCATTCGCTTCCGCCGGGCCCGCTAATAAAGCAAGGCGCAGGCCGGGCGGCTATGCCCGGTTTGGGCTACATGGCGGTTCGCACCGTCCGTGTTGGTGAACACCCCTTCCGATACTGGATTCGGAAGGGGTTTTTTATATGGATGTGCTGATGGTGCGCTGCGTGCTTGCGCAAGGTCTTGGGTGTGCGGGCAACGCCATATCCTTGTTTTTCAATAAAATTGATGCGGGAAAGCGGGGAAGGGAAGGGCGCTAAGACGCAGCTTTATTCCCTATTCAGAACGATTTTTCTGGCAATCAGGAGGCGGTTTGCGCTAATGAGTAATACGATTTGTTGACACGGTATTACTAATTGAGCATATCCTTGGTGGCGCAGGGACGAAAAGCAGGGGGAAAGAACCTTCTGCAACAGGAGTTTCGTTCTCAGATTGGCGCCGGGGAATGACATTGCGCCGCTGGGCCTGCTGGCACAGACGGTAGCGGGACAGTACGGGAGAGCGGGCGATGTCACGCATGTCCGGATGGGCACTATACGGAAAGGTCGGCCGGAAAAGCCGCGTGGTTCTGGGTGGGCTTTCCATCCTTCTGCCGCTGCTGCTCTGGAGCGCTGTCAGTTATGTACCATTCATCTGGCACCCTCAGATACTGGTGACCGACCCGGGTGGGGAAGATTATCTGGAAGAAGGCATGCGCATGAAGCGTGCCGATTTCGAGCGTGCCGTGCAGGAAATGCACGCGGCAGGGCAGAAAGCGCCAGAAGGTGTGCCGGTCAACCCGGTTTACCTGCCTTCGCCCGGCGGTGTGTTTTCCGCTTTTGTTCAGGCTTTCATCCAGCCTGATTCGCGTGGGCCGGAAAAATCCATCCTTCAGGCGTTCTGGCACAGTATCCAGATTATTTTCTGGGGCTTTGTCATTTCTTCCGTCATCGGGGTGCCGCTGGGCGTTCTGTGTGGGGCTCTGCCTGCGCTTTCACGGCTTGTTGAACCTTCGGTGGACTTTCTGCGCTATCTGCCTGCGCCGGCTTTCGGGGCGCTTATGGTGGCTATTCTGGGTATTTATGATGCCCCCAAGATTGCCATTATTGTTATCGGCACGCTGTTTCAGCAGATTCTTGTTATTGCCAACACTACGCGCAAGCTCGATTTCGGCCTGATGGAGGCCGCCCGCACGCTGGCGCGCGGGGCAAGAAGCTAATGTTCTGCGTGGTGGTGCCCGGTATTCTGCCCGATCTCTACCGCGACCAGCGCATTCTGCTGGGCTGGGCGTGGACGTATCTTATCGTGGCGGAACTGATCGGCACATCCTCGGGTATTACGTGGTTTATTACCCAGCAGGCCCGGTATCAGCACTTTGCCAATGTTTACGCAGCCATGGCGCTGATCGGGATCGTCGGTCTGGGCACAGACATGCTGCTCGGCTTTGCCGCGCGCTTTCTGTTCCGCTGGAAGCAGGAGACTGAGTGATGAGTGCAGACAACGGTAAAACAGTCGACTATCGCGTGCTGCCTGCTGATGTGGCGGAGCGCATGGAGCGTATCAAGGCGCGCGATGTGGTGCTGCGGGTGGAAAACCTCGGCAAAATCTTCGCCCAGCGTGGCCGTGAGACGGTAGCGCTTGAAGATATCAACATGAATGTCCACCGCCGCGAATTCGTGTGCGTGGTCGGGCCTTCGGGTTGTGGCAAATCCACGCTGGTGCGGATTCTCGCCGGGTTGGAGCAGGCGTCTTCAGGGCGGATTCTGGTGGATGACAAGCCGGTTGAAGGCCCCGGGCCTGACCGTGGCATGGTGTTCCAGAAATACACGCTCTTTCCGTGGCGGACTGTGTGCCAGAACGTCATGTTCGGGCTTGAAATGGCTGGCATCAGCAAGGACGAAAGCCGGCGGCAGGCCATGCAGTGGCTACAGGCCATCGGGCTGGAACGCTTTGCGGAATCGCTGCCGCACCAGCTTTCGGGTGGTATGCAGCAGCGCGTGGCCATTGCCCGTGCCCTAGCGGCCCAGCCCCGCGTATTGCTGATGGATGAACCCTTCAGCGCGCTGGACGCCCAGACCCGCGTGCGGATGCAGACCCACCTGATGGAGATCTGGCGCAAGATCGACATCACCATCGTCTTTATTACCCATGATCTGGATGAGGCCATTTATCTGGCAGACCGGATTCTGGTGCTCAAGGCGCATCCGGGCCGGGTGGAAGAGGTGATAGAAGTGCCGCTGTCGCGCCCGCGCCGGGCAGAGCAGATGACCAGTGCAGAGTTTCAGGCGACCAAGGCTCATCTTGAATCGCTCATTCATGCACCGGCAGAGGAAACGCCCGATGAGTTCGAGGGTACGGAAGTGCCTCTCCTGACACTCGTCACGGATGTTGTGGAATAAAAGGGAGCACGGCAGATGGCCCGCAAAAAAGCAGAAGAGCAGGTCAGCCGCATCAGTGTCTCTCTCCCGCCGCACATCCTGCGTGAACTGGATGGCATGGTGGCCGACAAGGGATATGTCAGCCGTTCGCAGGCCATCCAGCATATCCTGCATGAAGCCCTGACCGACTGCCGTCAGGAAGATGATAACGAAATCATGGCCGGTGTAATCGTGCTGTTTTATAACAACTCGACAACCGGCCTGCAGCAGAAACTGGCCGATATGCAGTATGAGAACGTGGCGGAAGTCATAAGCTCCCTGCATGTCAACCTGATCCGGCGGCAGACTCTTGAGGTTGTTCTGGTTCAGGGGCGGGTTGCCAAGCTGCATGAAATAGAAAACAGGTTTTCAACCCTGCCGGGCGTTATTTCCGGCCGTATGCACCTGATTGCTTCCCTTATTCCCCCGTTGCACGAGGTCGGACGCGAGGCCTTGGTGGATGTGGGGCCTGTATAAGTTCATGGTGATGCCGTGATGTGAAACCCGCTGTGGGCACGGCATTCTTTTCGGATAAAGAGGACAGAACCATGCAGATCGATCAGCAAAGTCCGGAATGGTACCGGGCCCGTTACAACCAGCTGCGTGACCGCGCTCTGGGTGAAGAGCGTGCGGAGCGCTCCGGGCAGGGGTTTATTGCCATGGACGACACGGCTGTACTGCACCGTGAAACCGTGCCGGGCGGGTGGTACTGGAGCACGTTCGTGCCGCGCGGTCAGGCTCTGCGCCTGATCAATACTGCGGGCAACAAGGGTGTGTCCGTCATGCTGTGGAACGCGGATGACCTGAGTGAGCGCTTCAATGCCGGTGATACGCTCAAGCTGCAGTGGACAACCCAGCTTAGCACGGGCCGTGTGCTGTTTTCCGATATGGGGCGCGTTCTGGCCTCTATCATTAACGATACCTGCGGCACGTCCGATACCATCATGGGAGGCAGCACGCCGTCTTCCAACGCGCGTAACTTTGGTAATCCCGCCCTGCGCAACACCCGTAACAACATGCGCCTGATTGCGGGCAAGCATGGGCTGGATGTGCGTGACGTTCCCGCCTGCATCTCGTTCTTTTCCCATGTGAGTGTCGGGGCCGAGGGCGGCCTGTCATGGGTGGATGGTAGCGTGCAGCCCGGCGGTGTGGTGGACCTGCGCGCGGAAATGAACCTCCTTGTCGGGGTGTCCAACTGCCCGCATCCTTTCAGCCCGGACAGCACATTCGCACCCGGCCCCATTGATGTGGTGCGCTGGCAGGCTCCGGCCCCGGCTGCGGATGATTTGTGCCGCACGTTCTGTGAAGAAGCACAGCGCGGCTTCGAGAACACTGACCCTCTTTTCGCCTGATAACCGAAAGGCACGAAATCATGAGCAATGTTTCCTCTTCCGTCGTGCTCGATCAGGTTGTGCCCGCGCGCGCACCCTGGTCTGCGGTGGTGAAAAAAGGCCAGACCCTGCGGATCATCGATCTGGAAAGCCAGCAGGCGGTGGACGCCCTTTTTTATAATGCCAACGCCTATTCCGAGCGCTACAGCGCACAGGAAACGGTGATCGCTCAGGGTTCTGCCTATATTGGCAAGGGCACCGGGCTCTATTCCAACGAAGGGCGTGTGCTGATGACGCTGGTGGAAGACACCTGCGGCCGTCATGACACGCTGGCCGGTGCCTGCAGTTGTGAATCCAACACCGTGCGCTTTGGGCATGAGACAAAATACATGCATGCTTGCCGTGAAAATTTCCTGATCGAAGTAGGAAAATACGGCATGGGCAAGCGCGATATTGTCGGCAATGTCAATTTTTTCATGAACGTGCCGGTTCTGGAAAATGGCGAGCTGGTGATTGACGATGGTCTGTCAGACCCCGGCGGGTATGTTGACCTTCTGGCAGAAATGGACACGCTGGTGGTGTTGTCCAACTGTCCGCAGGTCAACAACCCCTGCAACGGCTTTGTACCCACGCCTATCCGCGTGATTATCAGCGAAGCCGTTCCGGCCTGAAACTGCCGGGGATCCGGCGTGTAAAGTTTGTTGGAAAGACCTGACATGTTCTCGAAAGTTCTGATTGCGAACCGTGGTGAAACCGTCCGGCGTATCGGCCGCACCCTGCGCCGGATGGAAATCGGCTCGGTTGCTGTCTGCTCCGAAGCGGATCGCTTCGCGCCACCCGTTCTTGAGGCAGATGAAGCCGTGCTGATCGGGCCTGCAGCGGTTGCACAGAGCTATCTGAACATGGATGCCATTTTGCAGGCCTGCCGCGATACCGGCGCGCAGGCCGTGCATCCTGGCTATGGTTTTCTGAGCGAACGCGCGGAGTTTGCCGAGCGTCTGGCGGCAGAGGGAATCCGCTTCATTGGCCCGCGGCCCGAGCATATGCGCGCGTTTGGTCTCAAACATACGGCGCGTGCTCTGGCGCAGGAAAATGGGGTGCCGTTGCTGCCGGGTACGGATATTTTGTCCACGGCGGATGATGCGGCGCGTGAGGCTGAGCAGATCGGTTATCCGGTCATGCTCAAAAGCACTGCGGGCGGTGGCGGTATCGGCATGCAGGTCTGTCAGGACGAGGCGGCCCTGCGCACCTGCTTTGAGGCCGTGTCGCGTCTGGGTGGCAACAACTTTGGCGATGCCCGCGTCTTTTTGGAAAAATTCATTGCCAGCGCACGGCATATCGAAGTGCAGATTTTTGGCGATGGCCGCGGCGGTATTCTGACACTGGGTGAACGTGACTGCTCCTTGCAGCGGCGCAACCAGAAGGTGATCGAGGAAACTCCCGGCCCCGGTCTGGATGAAGCTACGCGGCAGGCCCTGCGGCGCGCGGCCAAGGCGCTGTGTGGCGCGGTGCAGTATGAATCAGCCGGAACGGTCGAATTCATTTACGATACCCAGAGTGGCCGCTTCTACTTCCTTGAGGTCAACACCCGCCTGCAGGTGGAACACTGTGTGACCGAAGAAACCTTCGGGGTCGATCTGGTGGAGTGGATGATCCGTCAGGCGGATGGGTCCTTTACCCTGCCTGAGCAGGATAGTCTGGTGCCGGTTGGTGCTGCGGTAGAAGCGCGTATTTACGCCGAAAATCCGGCTGAAAACTTCCGTCCTTCTACCGGGCGGCTGACACAGGTTTCCTTCCCCGCTGGCGTGCGGTGGATGGCTGGGTTGAAACCGGCACGGAAATTACCCCGCATTATGACCCCATGCTGGCCAAGGTGATTGCAACCGGGGCCGATCGGGCGGAGGCGCTGCGTAACCTGCATAACGCCCTGTGCGCGACCCGGCTGGACGGGCTGGAAAGCAATCTTGATTACCTGCGCGCCATTACGGCGCACCCGCAGGTGATCGCAGGGGCCGTGACGACAGGTTTCCTCAACGTTTTCTCCTATATGCCCAACACTATGGAAGTGCTGGCTCCGGGCCTGCAATCCACCGTGCAGGACTGGCCCGGTCGCGTTGGTTACTGGGATGTAGGCGTGCCACCTAACGGGCCGATGGATGACCGTAACTTCCGTCTGGCAAACCGGATTGTCGGGAACGCGCAGGGTGCGCCTGCTCTGGAACTGACAGTTTCCGGGCCGGTGCTGCGCTTCAATGCTCCCGTTACCATCGCGCTGACAGGCGCGCTCATGCCCGCCACACTGGATGGCGAGGTGGTGCCGTACTGGCTGCCGGTGACTGTAAAAGCCGGGCAGGTGCTGGCTCTGGGGCAGATCAAAGGGGCTGGGCACAGAACCTATCTGGCGGTTGCTGGCGGGCTGGATGCACCGCAGTATCTGGGTTCCAGCTCCACCTTCATGCTGGGGCAGTTCGGTGGACATGCCACGGGGCAGCTACGTACGGGCGATGTGCTGCGTTTCCATGCCAGCACCGCGCAGCCCGAGGGTGAAACGGTGCCTGAAGGCGAACGCCCGGTGCTGACCAGCGAGTGGGAAATTGGGGTGCTGTACGGCCCCCATGGCGCACCTGAGTTTTTCCAGCCTGACGATATTGCCGACCTGTTTTCCAGCACTTACGAGGTGCATTTCAACAGTGCGCGCACAGGGGTGCGCCTGATCGGCCCCAAGCCGCGCTGGGCGCGAACCGATGGGGGCGAAGCCGGGCTGCATCCGTCCAATATTCACGATAATGCCTATGCTATCGGGGCTATCGATTTTACCGGCGACATGCCCATTCTGCTGGGGCCTGACGGACCGAGCCTTGGTGGGTTTGTCTGCCCTGCCGTGGTGGTACGCGATGAGTTGTGGAAGCTCGGCCAGCTTCACCCCGGCGACAAGGTGCGCTTTCGCAGGGTGATGCCGCCTGCGCTGTCTCTGCCGTTCCTTTCCGCGCCGGTGGAGGGGGATAACCCCGTGCTGCATCGTTCGGAAGGGACGGTGCCGGTCGTGTATCGTCGGGCGGGTGAGCAGTATCTGCTGCTGGAATTTGGCGAGCCGGTGCTCGATATTCCCCTGCGCCTGCGTGTGCAGCTTATGCTTGAGGCTCTGCGGGCGAAAAACGTGCAGGGTATTGTAGACCTGACACCGGGCATCCGCTCTCTTCAGGTGCATTACAACCCCGACGTACTGCCCCTGCCGGAGCTGATGACGCTCCTGCATGAAATTGAGCAGGCACTGCCCGAGAATGATGATGATATCGAGGTGCCCAGCCGTATCGTAACCCTGCCGCTGTCGTGGGATGACGAGCAGGCGCGTCTGGCCATGCAGCGTTATCAGGAACTGGTGCGGCCCAATGCGCCATGGTGCCCGTCAAACATCGAGTTCATTCGCCGGATCAACGGGCTTTCCTCGATTGAGGATGTGAAGGACATTATCTTCAACGCCTCCTATCTGGTTATGGGGCTGGGCGATGTTTATTTGGGCGCGCCGGTGGCGACACCGGTTGACCCCCGGCACCGTCTGGTCACCACCAAATACAACCCGGCGCGTACATGGACACCCGATAACGTGGTGGGCATTGGCGGCAGCTATATGTGCATTTACGGCATGGAAGGGCCGGGCGGGTACCAGCTCTTTGGCCGTACCATTCAGGTGTGGAACACATGGCGTAGCACGGATGCGTTTGCGCCCGGTCGCCCATGGCTACTGCGCTTCTTTGACCAGATCCGCTTCTACCCTGTCTCGCATGATGAGTTGATGGAAGCACGCGCCGCCTTCCCGCATGGGCGTTTTCCCGTGCAGATCGAGGAAACGACGTTCAGCCTGAAGGCATATCGTGCGTTCCTGAGCGAGCATGAAGAGGAAATCCGTATCGCCAAGGATCGCCAGCAGGCGGCGTATGAAGTGGAGCGGCAGGACTGGATTACCAAGGGGCTGGATACGTTTGAAGAGGAAGTCACCACCCCTCAGGCGGAAGAAAGTGCCCTGCCCGAAGGCCATGCCGCTGTGGATAGCCCGGTGCCGGGCAGCGTGTGGCAGATTCCCGTGGCCGTGGGTGATCGCGTAGCCGTGGGAGATGCGGTGGTCATTATCGAATCCATGAAGACGGAAATGAAGGTGGTTTCGCCCGTCGCGGGTGAGGTGGTGGAAATCCTGTGCCGCAAGGGGCGCGAGGTGCGCGGTGGTGAGCGCGTTATGGTGATCCGCACAGAAAACTAGCACAAACCCATGGCGCGACCTGCTGTCGCGCATGGTGGACAGGGAATCAGGAGAGGGCATCATGACTTTGCCAGCCATGCTACAGATTGATGAAATCCTTGCCGCGTACCGCTCTGGTGCGCTGCGTCCGACCGCGCTGGTAACAGAGGTGCTGGAGCGGGTTGACGCCTATGCCCTCAAGGACCCCGCAGTGTGGATCACCCGTGCGGGGCGCGAAAAGCTTCTCGCCCGTGCGGCGTTTCTTGAAACCCAGCCGGTAGACAGCCTGCCGCTTTATGGTATTCCCTTTGCGGTCAAGGACAATATCGACGTTGCAGGCTACCCCACTACGGCGGCCTGTCCCGATTTTGCCTATGAGCCGCAGGCCAGTGCCGAGGTTGTGGCCCGGCTGGAAGCCGCGGGCGCTATCATGATTGGCAAGACCAATCTTGATCAGTTCGCCACCGGGCTGGTGGGCACGCGCTCACCTTACGGCCAGCCGCATTGCGTGTTTGATGACCGGTACGTCTCCGGTGGTTCCAGCTCCGGTTCGGGTGTTGCTGTGGCAGCGGGTCTGGTTTCGTTCTCGCTGGGGACAGATACGGCGGGTTCTGGCCGGGTGCCTGCGGCTATTAATAATATTGTCGGGCTCAAACCCACACGCGGCGCGCTAAGCTCGACTGGCGTGGTCCCTGCCTGCCTGTCGCTGGATTGTGTGTCCATTTTCGCAACCAGCGTTGCTGATGCCCTGAAGGTGGAGGCGCAGGCCGCCGCGTGGGATGGCGCGGCACCCTATTCACGCCCGATGGCGCACCATGCCCTGCCACAGCAGACCTTCCGCTTTGGTGTGCTGGCAGAAAAAGACCGCTTTTTTGATGGTGATGCCCAGAACGCTGCCCTGTACGAGCAGGCGATCAGCCGGTGCGAGGCCCTTGGCGGCACCGCAGTAGAACTGGATTACACCCCCCTGCGCGAAACAGCGGAACTGCTTTACGGCGGGGCGTTTGTGGTAGAGCGTCTGGCGGCGATAGAGCCTTTCTTTACCGCGCATGAGGCGGCCATGGACCCGACCGTTGCGGGTATTATCGGCTCTGCCAGACGTTATAGTGGTGCGGATGTGTTCCGCGCGGCTTACCGCCAGCATGAATTGCAGCAGGTAGCAGCCGATATGTGGCAGCAGTTCGATGTCATGCTGCTGCCCACCATGCCAAGGATTGTCAGCCGTGAGGAAGTGGCGGCACAGCCGGTAGCGGCCAACAGCCTGCACGGGGTGTATACCAATTTCGTCAATCTGCTGGATATGTCCGCCTGTGCGGTGCCAGCGGCTTTCCGCGATGACGGTCTGCCCTTTGGTGTAACCTTTGTGGCACCCGCTTTTGCCGATCATGATCTGGGCCTGCTGGCCGGGCGTTTCCATGCCGCCAGCCAGACCGGGGCAGGGTTGGCGCGTGTAGCCATTGGTGCAGGTGATGAGGCTCCCCGCCCTGCGGCGGAAGGCACGCTGCGCCTTGCTGTTGTGGGGGCGCATCTCAAGGGGTTGCCGCTGCACTATCAGCTTGAGCAGGAAAACGCCGTTCTGGTGCGCACAACCCGTACCGCACAGGATTACAAGCTGTTTGCCCTGCCTGCCTCCGTACCGCCCAAGCCGGGCCTGTTCAGGCAGCCCGGTTTTGAAGGCCCCGGTCTGGAAGTGGAAATTTACGAACTGTCCGCTTCTGGCTTCGGGCGGTTTGTTGCCTCGGTTCCGCAACCAATGGCTATCGGGCGCATTACCCTTGCAGACGGGCAGGAAGTGGATAGCTTCCTGTGTGCCGAGGCGTTTGCCAGCAAGGGGCAGGATATTACGGAACTGGGTGGGTGGAAGGCCTACCTGAAGACCGTGCAGGCCGGATAAGGCCAGCGAGCTAATACCCCATGGCGGGGGAAGGAGCCACCTGCGCATAGGTGGCCCTTTCCCTGCTGGGGCGAATTGCTCCATGATGGCGTCAGGCCGCCATGGAGGATGGTTTTTCCCGGCAGGTTTGTCGGCCTGTATGGGGGAATGGTTTGTCTATATTGTTCCTTTTACGGAATAACATTGAAGGAGAGTCATGCAGATGAAGACCAAGACCATGGGATCCAGGTTTCGCAACTTTCTCATGACCTGCTGCCTTGTCGCGGTAGGTGGCGTGGCAGGCAGTCTGGCACAGGCCGAGGCCGCGCCGCTCCAGGTTGGTTACAGCGACTGGCCGGGCTGGGTGGCCTGGCAGGTTGCGCTGGACAAGGGCTGGTTCAAGGAAGCCGGCGTGGATGTTTCCTTCCAGTGGTTTGATTATTCTGCCTCGCTTGATGCCTTTGCCTCGGGCAAGCTCGATGCCGTAACCGCTACCAATGGCGATGTGCTGGTAACCGGTTCCGGTGGCCATAAGGGCGTGATCGTTCTGGTGGATGATTATTCCAACGGTAACGACATGATTATCGGTGCGCCGGGTGTGACCAGCGTAAAGGACCTCAAGGGCAAGAAGGTTGGCGTTGAACGCGGTCTGGTGGACCACCTGCTGCTGCTTAACGCCCTGCAGACCGCCGGGATGAAGGAAACCGACATCACGCTGGTTGATACCAAGACCAACGAAACCCCGCAGGTTCTGGCTTCGGGCGATGTGTCGGCCATTGGTGCGTGGCAGCCCAGTGCCGGGCAGGCGCTGCGGCAGGTGCCGGGCTCACGCCCGATCTATACCTCTCATGACGCACCGGGCCTGATTTACGACGTGCTGGCAGTTGACCCGGCAAGCCTCAAGGCCCACCCGGATGACTGGAAAAAGATCGTAGGCGTGTGGAAGCGCGTTGTGGCGTTTATTGAAGACCCCAAGACCCAGCCGGAAGCACTGGAAATCATGTCCCGCCGCGTGGGGCTTGAAGCGTCCAGCTACAAGAAGCTGCTCAAGGGCACGCATCTGCTGACGCTCGAAGACGACGTGAAGGTTTACGAACGGAACGACACGCTGGCTTCCATTTATGGTTCGACCCAGAATGCCGACAACTTCAACGTGAAATACGAGGTCTACAAGACCCCGCAGAACATCGACACCTATATCGACCCGGCTCTGATTCACGCACTGGTCAAATAAGCCTTTTCCTTACAGGATAAGGTCTGGGGCGGGGTTTTATAAACCCCGCCCTTTTTGTTTTGGCAGGGGCTCAGGGCGCTGCTTTGACCTGCCATACAACGCCCCCCACATCGTCTGCCACCAGCAGGGCACCCAATCCATCAACCGTCAGGCCCACGGGGCGGCCATGTGCATGGCTGTCGTCAGGGCTGAGAAAATTCCCGAGCACTTCTGTTGGCGGGGCCATGGGCTGGCCGTCGGCAAAGGGGATGTAAATCACCTGATAACCGCTTTTTGGGCGACGGTTCCATGAGCCATGCTGGGAGATGAAAACCCCATGCCGCCATGTTTCGGGCAGGGCTATGGCATTGGCGGAAAACGCCAGCCCGAGTGAGGCCGTATGTGGCCCAAGCGCGTAATCGGGCACAACGGCGCTGGCCACGAGGTCGGGCCGCTGCGGTTGCACGCGCGTATCCACATGCTGGCCGTAATAGCTGTAGGGCCAGCCATAGAACGCACCGGGCCTGACGGAGGTAATGTAGTCAGGCACAAGGTCACTACCGATTTCATCGCGTTCGTTCACCGCAACCCAGAGCGCGCCGGTCTGGGGTTCCCATCCCAGACCGTTGGGGTTGCGCAGGCCTGTGGCGTAAGGGGTTAGCGCACCTGTTGCCAGTTCGAGCCGGGCGATCTGGCGCGGCCTTCTTCGGCCTCTATGCCGTGTTCGGCCACATTGCTGTTGGAGCCGACCGTAACATACAGAAACCGTCCATCCGGGCTGGCTAGCAGGTTTTTGGTCCAGTGGTGGTTATAGCCTGCAGGCAGGTCGGCCACCTTGGTGCCGGGGTCATGCACGAAGAGTGTGCCCGGCGTGTAGGGAAACGCCACGATGGAATCGGCATTGGCGACATAGAGCGTCTGCCCCACCAGCGCCATGCCAAAAGGGGAGCGCAGATGGTCAAGAAACACCGTGCGTGTATCGGCGGTGCCATCGCCATTCGTGTCCCGTAGCAGAACGATCCGGTCGGGGCTTTTTTCTCCTGCTCCGGCCCAGCCCATGACAAAACGGGCCGCTTTGTTTTTGAGCGTATCGATATCCGTGCCGGGCGAATTGGTTTCAGCCACCAGAATGTCGCCATTCGGCAGGGTATAAAGCCAGCGCGGGTGATCCAGCCCGGTTGCAAAGGCATGAACCGCCAGCCCGCGGGCCGGGTGTGGTGTCTGCTCCTTTTCCCAGCCAACGGGGGTTGCGACATTGATCGTGGGAACCAGCGTGGGGTTGGGGGACGGGAGCGTGGGAGTGGGGCCAAAGCCGCTGGCCAGAGGCAGGCGGGCCTGTTCGGGGCGGGCGATCACCTTCCAGCCTGCAATCGCACCGGCACCGAGCAGGGTGCCAGCGATCATCAGCGTGGCCAGTCGTGTGCGGGGTCTGATGACCATGGGTTTTTCCTGTGTTTCGGGAGTGACGAAAATTCGTTAATCAAACAATTAATAATTGACCTTTCCCCCCCACGAAGCTGAATATCGGGCGTAATCAGACAATACAGCACACAAAGCCGGGGGAACGGGAAAGAATGCAAAGCGGATATTTTTCCTGTGGCGATGTCAGGCTTGCCAGCGGGCAGACCCTGCACGATACGCGACTGGCATGGCGGATGTGGGGCACCCTGTCAGACAGGGCGGATAACTGTATTCTGGTGCCCGCTTATTATGGCGGCAGTACCGGGTCTTATGCCCCGCTAATCGGGCCGGGCAACGTGTTCGACACGGATCGTTACTGCGTCATTACGCCCGGCCTGCTGGGTGCTGGCGAATCCACATCGCCCAGCACGTATGGCGGGGGTGTTTTCCCGCTGGTGGATATGCGCGACAACGTGCGTTGCCAGCGCCGGATGCTGCGTGAGCAGTTCGGGGTAGAAAACCTGCCTCTGGTGGCCGGGTGGTCTTTGGGGGGCATGCAGGCCCTTTACTGGGCGGCCATGTACCCGCAGGCGGTTAGTCGGGTGCTGGCGACCTGTGCCACGGCAAATTGCTGGCCACAGAACAAGGTTTTTCTCGAAGGTATGGAAAGTATCCTGACGGCGGATGCAGGCTATGCCAAAGGCGGGTTTGCCGCCCCCCCTGTGGCGAGCGTGAAAGCATTTGCGCGCAGTTATTGCGGCTGGGCGTATTCCCCCGATTTTTTCCGCACACATGGTTATCGGGAACTGGGTTACCATACGCTGGAGAGCTTTCTGAACTATTGGGAGGAAGATCATCTGGAACAGAATGCGGCTGATCTTCTGGCGGTTCTGCGCACATGGAAATCTTCCTCTTTCCGGCATGGGCCGGGTGATGATGTGCTGGATCTGGCTGATATCACCGCCCGCGTGCTGCTTTTGCCTTCGGTTAATGATGCCTATTTCATTGAATCGGAGGTGAGGATGGAGGCTGCGTGGATCGCGCAGGCGGATGTGTGGCCTCTGGTTACCCGTTACGGGCATTGCGCGGGTGCGCCGGGGCGGTTTGATGAGGCCACGGTGCCGCTAGCCCGTGCTGTAACCAGCCTGCTGGCAGGAGAATCGAGCGAAACGGGCACCGTAAAAGGGTAAAAAACAGTTTTAAAACAAAGACTTGAAAAATTCTGCGTGTGAATCGTCGTTTCTTATTGATTAAACGTTCAATTAATTGATATGCAGGAAACAGAAACGGCGGTTCGTGCAGAAAGCAGCAGAGCGGCACAACAACGGAGAAAAGACAGTGTCAAAGCAATGGATGGTGGATTCCAGCGGTCAGGACATCAAAAGCCTGATGGCCGATATGTCCGAACGCGGCATCAAATACTGCATCGGCGCATATGTTGATATTCACGGGGTGCAGAAGGGCAAGGTTGTGCCGGTGGATCATCTGGCGCACATGGCGGCAGGCTCCGAACGCTATACCGGCTACGCGCTCGATGGTCTGGGCCAGAAGCCCAATGAAGATGAACTGGTTTCCATTCCCGATCTTTCCCACATTGTGCAGTTGCCGTGGGAACCGCTCTGGCCTGGATTCCGTCGGATCTGTCCTTCAAGGGGCAGCCTTACCCGCTGAGCACCCGTGTGGCGCTGAAGAACCAGATCGAAATCGCACGCAGCATGGGTTTTGAGTTCAATCTCGGGATCGAATGCGAAGTTTTCCTGCTCAAGCCGCAGGCCGATGGCTCTCTGGTGCCGTCTGACCCGACGGATAACCTGGTCAAACCCTGTTATGATGTGCAGGGTTTTGTGAACAGCTTCGGCTGGCTGGACAAGGTGGCCTCCTGCATTAATTCGCTGGGCTGGGACCTGTATTCCTTCGATCATGAAGATGCGAACGGCCAGTTCGAGTTCGACTTCAACTATGCCGATGCCCTGACCACCTGCGACCGTCTGACCTTCTTCCGCTTCATGGCCAAGCATTACGCCAAGGAAGAAGGGCTGATCGCAACCATGATGCCCAAGCCCTTTGCCGATAAAACCGGTAATGGCGCGCATTTCAACATGTCGCTGGCTGATCTCAAAACCGGGCAGAACCTCTTCCAGTGCAGCCCGGAGGAAGATCCGCGCGGTATCGGCCTGACCCAGCTTGGCTATTACTTCATCGGTGGTATTCTCAAGCATGGGCGTGCGCTGTGCGCGGCTTTTGCGCCTACGGTCAACAGCTACAAGCGTCTGGTTCGTCGTGGGGCCATGAGCTACTTCTCATGGGCGCCGGTGTTCAACTCTTATGGGTCCAACAACCGTACCAACTCGGTGCGCGTGCCGGCTGGTGGCGGACGTTGCGAATCCCGTAATGCCGATGGTGCGGTCAACCCGTATCTGGCAGCGGCTCTGGTGCTGGCGGCGGGTCTGGAAGGTATTCGCGAAAAGCTCGACCCCGGTGCCCCCAACGAAGACAACCTGTACGAAATTTCCGAACAGGAACGGGCCGAGCGTGGGATCGAGTTCCTGCCCCAGACCCTGCAGGAAGCCGTGGCCGCGTTCGAGGAAGACCCGTTTGTTGAAAGCGTTCTGGGTGCCAGCCTCAAGGCGGAATTCGTGCGCTACAAGCTCGAAGAGTGGAACAGCTACCACCTGAGCATTTCGCCGTGGGAAATCGAGCGCTACGCTTCGATGTTCTAAGCCGGTTTTTCAGGCCGGGCGCTGCCAGTCAGCGCCCAAAAGGCGGCGCGCATCCTTGTGGTGCGCGCCGTTTTCTTTTGTCCGGCTGTGTGCGGTCTCAGGCCTTGAGATGGCTGAGGATGATATCCACCAGATCATCGATGGACTGTCTGTAATCAAAATCAGGGAACATGAAGGAACGGAAAAGACAGCCATCCAGAAAGGTGGAAATGAAGATGGAAATCTGGCGTGCTTCCACGCGGCGGAATTCGCCGCTTTCCATACCCGCTTCGATTGCGCTGTCCAGTATCTCGAACTCTTTTTGATAAAAACGCTGTATGGCTTGGTCCAGCCTGTCTTCACGCTCATGCGTGGTGGCGTAGTCCAGACTGACCTTGGCCAGCTTTTGCAGCATGATGTAGTGGGTGGCGTGTACCTGTATCCACCCTGTAATGGTATCGGTCGGGGTCTTGTTGTCCCGGCTGGCTTCTTCAAAAGTCCTGAGCGCTTCCTGTGTGGCTTTTTCCACGGTTTTGAGGAACAGGTCGGACTTATTGTTGAAGTAATAATAGATCAGCCCGGAATTGATGCCCGTCGAGCGGGATATATCCTTGATCGTAACGGATGAATAATTGTTTCGGGCGAACAGGTCGAGAGATTCCGTCGTCAGCAGGGCGATGGATTCTTCCGGTGCGCGGCGCTTGCGCCGTGTCGGGGCCGCAGAGGTATTCTGCCCGGTTGTCTTGCTCACCATGTCTGTCTGTCCTGATCGGTGCGTGCCGTATCTTTTATCAGATGTGGCTTTCTCCTTGAGCGCTGGCGCAGGCCGCGTCAAGGCTGCAACCTTATACAAACCGGTGTTTTGGCGAAAAACAGGTATCAGGAAAAAATGCGTCTACAGACTGAACGAACTGCGGTGCGTTGCTCTGTATACGATCAATGTGCTCTGGGCCACAGCACAGGGCCGGAGTGCGCCCACAGGGGCACCCCGGCGTGGTGGTTAGAACTCTGCGGAAAAGGTGAAGTGGTAGACACGGGGCAGACCGGCATAGAGGCTTTCCGCCGCATTGCTGGTGGCGCCCGGTGAACCCGTATAGACCGAAGCCCAGTAGCGCTCGTTTGTGGCGTTGCTCACCCCGAAACGGACAACCCACGGAAAGCGGTAAACATGAAAGCCATACCGCGTGCTAGATCCAGCGTGGTGTAGGAACCGACATGCAGGGTATTGGTCAGGTTTGCGGCGCGGTCACCCACATAATGAACATTGGCATTGAACGCCCAGCCAGAGGCAAGCGGCCCCAGAGAGGACGGTAGGCGATAGTCCAGCAGCAGGTTGGCCTGTATTGGGGCTACCCCAACAATTTCCTTGTTGTTGTATTGGGCTGTCTGGCTTCCCACCAGTTCCGCGTCCAGCCAGGTCATGCCTGCCAGAACGGACAGGTTCGGCAGCACTTCGCCGGAAATCTGTGCTTCTACACCGTAATTGCGCTGGGTTCCGATATAGCCATATGTCTGTTTTGTGCAGGTGGTGCCTGTCGAACAGAAGTTACCGGCGTATTGTGATGTCATGCGGAAAGCAGCAACATTGAACTGCATTTTCCCGTAGCGGAGTTTGTAGCCGACTTCATATTCTTCAGGCCGCGCTACCGGGAGTGCCTGATAGGCATTGGTGTTGGAAGCATTGGCCACGGGGCCTGCCTGTACGGAGCGGGCATAGGTAAAATAAAGGGTCTGATTGTCAGTGGGCTTGTACAGCAGGCTGGCAGTGGGGCTGAAAGCCGCCGCCGGAGGGGCCGGGTTTACCTCAGTCAGAGCGCTTTTGTAATTGCGTGCGCTTTTCTGGTCTATCCAGCTCCACGCAAATGTTCCCATAATGGCCCAGTGTTTGTTGAAGGTCATCGTATCACCCACGATGAAGGACTGGCTGGACACAACGCCAGACTGCCAGCGGCCATGGTAATAGGGCTGCGTGCCATCAACCTTGCGGGGGTTGTACATGTTCGCGGGGTCGGCGCTGGTTATGGTATTCTGTGTCGTGCCTGCGGTTGTCGGGTTGTAGGTGCCCATGATGTAACCGTTGGTGCCAATGACCAGATCATGCTTGATGGGGCCGGTGTAAACCCGACCGTTGAAATACGCCATGTTGCTGCCGGTGCGGAAGTCATCCGCAGTGGCGGCTGCTGTTACTGTCTGGGTATAATCACCGGCATTGTTGATGAGTGTGTTGGTGGAAGAGAATGACTGGCGGATGGCGTCCTGATACAGCCCACCCAGTGTAAAGCTCCAGTCCTTGTTGATCTGATGCTTTATCTTGGCAAGGAATGTATTGGTTTCCATGTTGTAGCCGCTCCAGTCCTGCCCCAGATAGGGCTTACTTAGGTCGGGGGCCTCGGGTATGTTGGTAACGGCGGTATTGCTGGAAATACCAAAGCCCGGAGCCAGACCGCGTGCGGCATAGGTGTAGTGGCTGGCATCGAGTTCGATAACGGTTTTATCGTCCAGATGGATGTCAAAATCCGCACTCACCATTTCACGGCGGATCCAGCTGCCTTCCGTATAGGCCGTGCCATCGGCATGGAGCATGTTCAGGCGGTAGCCGAACCAGCCATTTTTGCCGATACGGCCAGAAATATCACCGTTGACCGTGGGGGTGCCAATGGAATCCACACCAACAGAAAGGCGCTCTGTACGGCGGTCTGTCGGGCGTTTGAGCGTGTATTCAAATACACCAGCCGGGTTCTGGGGGCCATACAGGGAGCCCGCCAGCCCGTTAAGAACCTGAAGGTTATCCACCCATTCCGCCGGGTAGGGGGTGGTGGATACGACATTCAGCCCGTCCAGCCGGGAGTTGGAGACCACGTCAGCCTCAAACCCGCGGGACTGCGGGCGCGCTGTGTTGGGGTCGCCTCGGATTTCAAGCTGTACTGATGGCAGATACTGCGCCATGTCATTGATGTTACGGAGCTGCTGGTTGATCACAACATCATGCGGAACCCCCATGACAGAATAGGGCGTATCCAGCGTATCCCGGTTACCCAATGGGCCGAGATAGACGATCTTGTTCATGTATTTGGCACTCGTGCCATCCGCCGCATGGTGGCCATGGACATTGATGGTCTCGCCGTTTGAGCCATCGAGAATGCCAGCAATGGGGGCGGTAGTGGAGGATGCCGGGGCGTTCTGGATTTTTGTTTCAGTTTTGTTGGCAGCAGTATTTTTCACAGCGGGTTGCTGTGTGGAGGGTGCGGCTTGTACTGCTGTTGTCAGAAAAAAAGTGCTGAATGCTGCAGAGGCAAAAAGAAGCTGGTGGCGGCTGGGCATAAACATGGTGGTTTGCCTCTGAAAGGTGATGGTGCGCCCCTTCTGCCGGGCAGGGGGGCGGCTTGTCTATATCTGTTGGGGCATAAACCTATATATGAATGAATATGGACACAGGGTGGTGCAGGAATAACACACTGGGGTTACCGTTAAGAACAAATCGCGGAATTAAAGGTTTTTTCAATAGAAAAAATAGACAGTTTTATAGGGTAACGATTTCTTTGCGGTTCCCCTAAAAATCGCCTCACCTTGCACAAGGCAAGAGTCAAGGTGCTTAAACGGGCGTGCGGAAATGGCTTGTTCCATCAAAGAGTAACGCAGGCCATGGCCTGAAAAGGCTGTCCGTTACTTTTGTGGCAGACCCGGTTGGGAGGGCTGAGCAACGGGTGTCGGAGCTGCTGTGCCGTCATGCAAGGCCAGAGCCGCGGCTGTGGCGATATCGTGCCGCAGGGCAACAATGGATTGCCCGCCGCGTGGGTGCACGCGGTTGGTCAGGATTAGAACAAAGCTGCGTGTGTCAGGAACCATCCAGAGGGATGTGCCGGTAAAGCCTGTATGCCCAAATGAATTTTTTGGAAAATAATCGCCACGGGGCGTTGAGTAATGTGTGGCAATATCCCACCCCAGTCCTCGCAGGTCTGTCTTGCCCGAAGGCTGCTGCGGGGTGGACATCAGGCGTAGCGTGCGGGTCTGTAATGGAAAAGGACTTGCAAGCCCCGCGCGTTTGTCGAGAAGCGCCTGAGTGTAGCGGGCCATGTCCTGTGCGCAGGAAAATAATCCGGCATGCCCGGCAACGCCTCCCATGCGGCGGGCCGTGGGGTCATGAACGACCCCTTGCAGCATGGTGCCGTTTTCATCGTACTGGGTGGGGGCTATGGCCGGGGCGGCTTCCGGGTGGGGCAGAAACATCGTGCGGTGCAGGGCCAGTGGTGCAAAAATATGCCGTGCTGCATAGGCGGCTAGTGAGAGCCCGCTCAGCCTTTCAACAATAAGCCGAGTGTGATGAAGTTGATGTCACTATAGACAAACCGCTCCCCCGGTGAGCTGGTCGGGTGGCTGTTCATAACCAGTCGGACAGCCTGTTCATGTCCCTGCCACGGCGTATCAAGTGGCAGATCAGGGGGGAGGCCTGAATAATGGGTCAGCAATAACCGCAGGGTAATATCCTGCTTACCCTGCGCCTCAAAGCCGGGCAGGTAGCGCCAGGCTGGTGTATCCAGATCCAGCAGGCCTCGTTCCTGTAACTGCATAATGGCGGGGGCTGTTACCAGAACCTTGGTGAGCGATGCCATGTCGAACAGGGTGGACCAGAGCATGGGGGCCGGGGTTGGTAACAGCGCGCTCTGGCCGAATACACCGCGCCATACGACCTGCCCCTGATCGCCAATGGCGGAGACCGCACCGGGAACCAGCCCGCTTGATACGGCGTTTTCAAACAGGTGGTTTACGGCGGAAAAACACTCCGCAGGTATAGCGGCGCAGGCCTGTGGTCGCAGAAGCGGCAAGCCTGATCCGAGGCAGGCCACGGCAAGGCCATTCCGTACAAAGGCCCGACGGCTATGGGGCTGGGTAAACGGAAAGGCTGTGGGCATGCGAACTCCGGCAGGCTGTATGGGGCGGGGGTATTATACGTGGTTTTGGGCCGTAACGAAGGCTGTAATGGCAGGGGCCGGGCAGGGGGCGGCAAGTGCCTCAAAAACGGACACGGGTAAGGCGATTATATTCTAGCATTGTGAAAATTGAATCATGCAGGGTGAAGGGTGATCCAGAACATGACACGGAGCCGCGTTCATGCGTAGAAGCCTTTCCCGATTGTGTTTGGTTGCCGGTGTGGCCCCCCTGCTTTTGCTCGCGCCAGCAAGGGCGGCTGAACCCACAGTCAAAGCACTCTATGTTTTTGGTGATAGTTACAGCGATAACGGGGCGGCCCGAGCCCTGTCGCTGGAGGCAGTTAAGGCGAAAGTGCCGCAGGCAAGTGTTCTGCCTGCGGAAGAGAGTGCGGGTCTTTACTGGAATGGCCGCTGGAGCAACGGCCCGACCGCAGTTGAAGATCTGGCGCATGCGCTGGGGGCTCACCTGACAGATTTTGCCGTTGGTGGTGCCCGGTGCGGTAGCGGTAATTACTACACATGGCTTGATGGATGGCGCGATAGCGGTTTGCGCGGACAGGTTCTGTCCTTTGTCGCGCGGGAGCAGAAGCTGGATGCGAAGGCCCTGTATGTTTTGGGGGCCTCGGCCAATGATTTCTTTCTGCATACCGATATGGCTTCGCCTGCAACACTGGGAGAAATAGCTCAGAGCTGTGCGCAGGACATGAAAGATGCAGTACAAATCCTGCATGATCATGGTGCGAGGAATTTTCTTGTTCTTGGGGCTTATAATCTCGATCGTGTTCCCGCTGTTGCACAGGACGCCCATGCGGCGGCGGAGGCCCGGACATTTGTTGCGGATTATGACCGCATAACCCAACAGGCTCTGGCTCCTATTGCTGCGGAATCCGGTGTGCATCTCATCTGGTTTCCATGGAGTAGCGTCGTGGAAAGCCTGATGGCCGATGCACAGGGCAGTCATTTGGCGGATATAACGCATCCCTGCCAGCCAACCCAGCCTGCACCGGGTAAAGTGTGTGCTGCACCGGATACGGCATTGTGGTGGGATGAATACCACCCAACCCGGCATGTTCATGCCCTGATCGCGCAGCGGATGTTTGAAACCCTGCGCCAAAATATGCAAAAGTAATAAATATAGGAATAATCATAAAGGGTCGGAAAAAGCGTTCAGGATAACGGCGCTTTTTTCGGCTCTTTTTTGGGTGGGGGCTGGCACGCCTGCGCATGGATCGATACGGCGTGAGATCAATAACAATATCCGTTTGTTCTTAAAAAATGTTTTTTGTATTTGTAAAATAAAAATAACATAAATGCTCTATAGTAAAAAATAATAAATAAACTTATCAGGCATATTTGATCATTATTTGATTCTTATTTATAAATAAGTACTATAAAATATGAAGATAAATGGTTGAAATTGTGTTTTTTATCTGTTAGAAAACTCCACAGGCACCAAGAATCATTGTGCTAATATTTTCGTGGCGCGTGGCCTTTGCCCGCGTGTTTATCCAAATGTCCCCAAGCGCTCTCGTAGGGGACATGCACGGCGCAGCCTTTTTCCATTTTCAGGGCCATGGATGCCTGCGGGCTGCTGTCAGGTTTCAGGGAGATTGTGTCTTGTCAGAGACTTCCTCCAGCCCTTCGTCGCGTGGACTGGCTGGCCTGCTTGGTATTCCTCAAGCTCTTTTCTTTGGTTTTGTCGGTCTACTGCTCTTTATGGTCGGTGATGGTGTTGAGGCAGGGTATCTTGATACCTATATGCTCCACCACGGCCACACACAGGGCGATGTCAATCTGATGTTCACCACCTATGGTGTAACCGTCATGATTTCAGCATGGCTGGCCGGGCCGTTATCCGACCTTTATGGCCCACGCCGCACAATGTGGGCTGGCCTGCTTTTGTGGGCTGTACTGGAAGTCGGGTTTCTTTCATTCGGCCTCGGGCCGGATAACCTGTCCATGACCCTGCTGTTCTACACCCTGCGTGGCTTTGCCTATCCGCTTTTTGCCTACGGGTTTCTGGTGTGGATTGCAGCGGCAACGCCTGCGCGCATGCTGGGCTCGGCCGCAGGCTGGTTCTGGTTTTCCTTTTCCGCAGGCCTGCCCACGCTTGGTTCACAGTTTGCGCGCTACACCATTCCCGTGATTGGAGAACTCGCCACGTTCTGGTGTTCTCTGGGGCTGGTGATTGCAGGCGGCCTGATTGCTCTGCTGTTTGTGCGCGAGCCTACGGGTAGCCGTCCTCTGGCTCGGGGGGATGTGGATCGCAAAGCTATTTTCTTTGGTTCGATCAGCATCATGTGGCGGGAGCCAAAAACGCTGGTTGCCGGGATTATCCGCACGGTCAATACCTCTTCGGAATACGCATTTCTGGCAATCATGCCTGCGTTTTTTGTTGATCAGCTTCATTTTTCGCAGGGGCAGTGGTTGGATCTTCTGTCCATTATCTTCCTTGGCAACATCCTCTTCAATCTTGTCGCGGGCATGCTGGCGGACCGTCTTGGACACCGTTTTGTGGTGGCCGTGGGCGGGTGTCTGGGTTGCTGCGTGACCATTCCGCTGTTTTACTATGTGCCGCTCTGGTACCCGGGTAATTTCACGCTGGCTATTCTGGCGGGTTTTGTTTACGGCGGAACGGTTGCGGCCTTTGTGCCCATGTCAGGTCTTATGCCGCTGATCTGCCCCAAGGAAAAAGCCGCAGCCTTGTCTATTCTGGGGCTGGGTGCAGGGGCCAGTACATGGTTTGGCCCTGCTGTGGTTGGCGTGTGTGAGTCCACCTTCGGGATGGGGATGGAAGGCGTGATCTGGACTTTTGTCGGCCTCTATTTCCTGTCAGCTATCCTGACGATCTGCTTGCGGATTTCGCCTGAAGCGCGCCGGCATACGCAGATGATGGAACGTCGTGCCAGCCGGGATGAGGAAGCTCAGGGGTGTGTTGCCTGATACATTTCGGACTCTGGAAATAATGCTGCTCAAAAATCATGATGGCGCATAATACCATCGGTTTTTGAGGAGCATGCCGGGCTTCATATATGGCGACATGGCCACCCGATATAAGCACGGGTGGGCATGTCGCCATTATTGTTTTCTATGTTTTGAAATGCAGCCGTTTCAGTGGCTGTTCTGGGCCAGTTCAAACTGTCGAACCAGTTTCTCCAACTCGCCGGCCTGCATGGCCAGTGTATGGCTGGCTGCCGCACTTTCTTCCGCTACGGCCGCATTCTGCTGGGTAGTCTGTTCCATGCTGCTTACGGCAACGTTGAGCTGCGTAATGCTGGTTGCCTGATCATCCGCAGCGCCAGCAATATTGGAAATCAGGTCACTGATTGTGTTGACCTGCGCCACAATGCGATGAAGCACGTCGCCCGTTTCCACAACGGAAGACACGCCCGCCTTAACCTGTTCTCCAGAGCTGGAAATAAGGGCGGAAATATCCTTTACCGCTTCAGCGGATTGGTGTGCCAGATTGCGCACTTCCCCCGCGACAACCGCGAAACCGCGCCCCGTTTCTCCCGCGCGTGCGGCCTCTACACTGGCGTTCAGGGCGAGGATATTTGTCTGAAATGCGAGGCTGTTGATCATATCCACAATTTTTGAGATGGACTGAGAGGACTGATCAATGCGGGTCATGGCTTCTATGGCCCGGTTCACTACATCCTCGGCATGTTCTGCATCCGAACGGGATGTTGTCACCACCCGGTGCACGTTCTGTGTGTCTTCGGTTGTTTTCTGCACACGCTGCGTAATCTGCATCAGGGCTGCTGAGGTTTCTTCCAGAGTTGCAGCCTGCTGTTCTGTCCGGCGGGAAAGATTATCGGCAGCAGTCGCCAGCTCTGCCGTGGAGTTGCCGATACTGTAAGCAGAGCCGGAAACGGAGAGTAGTGTGTTCCCCAGTTGCTCAACCGAGAGGTTGAAGTTCTCGCGCAGGGGTTCCAACTCCGCGGAGAACTGGGTCCGGATCTGGATTGTTAGATCACCTGCCGCCATTTTCTGTAATCCGCCAGCCAGACTGTCCGTGGCCAGTTTCAGTTGGCGTGCGGCTTCTTCTGTCCGTTCCTGTGCTGCCTGTCGTTCGGCTTCCTGCTGGCGGCGTGTCTGTGCGGCTTCCTGTTCCAGCAGGGCTTTATCAATGGCGGCTTGCCGGAAGACCTCAACAGTCCCCGCCATCGTCCCAATTTCATCATGCCGATCTGTGCCGGGCACGCTCACGCCTGTATTGCCTCCAGCCAGCACACGCATGACGGCCGTGAGTTTTACAACCGGTGCTGCGATCGAGCGTACCAGCCCATGCCCACAAGCACCGAGAGCAGGGTGGTCAGGCCACCGCCTATGGCGAGAGTCAGTCCGCCAGTCTGGAATGCGGTATTCGCAGCCTGTGTGCGCTGGACCACGACAGCCTGTTCCTGCTGATCCAGCTTGCCAATAATGTTACGGATATCCGTGAGCCTAGCCGTGCTGGCGATTTCTGTGCGTGTCTGGTTCAGCAGGGCGGGGTTGGACATGGCGGCGACGGTTTTTGCCATCTCATCATTGAAAACTGTTATCGCCTGCCGGAGCGCTGCAAGTTCACTCTGGACGGTTTCAGGCGGGAGAACTGCTTCCAGAGTGGCAAGGCGTTGCGGCACAGAAGCCTGATACTCGTCGATACGGGTGATGAACTGTTTATTCGCGCTGGAGACATAGCCGCGCATGGCGTTCTGGCTTTCAACCAGCGTGTTCAGCAGGTCGTTAACCGTGTTGATGGTCTGATGCGCCTGATCGCTTTCCAGCTTGGCATTGCGGATCTGCCCGAGTGACGTGAACACGACAACAGAAAACAAGAAAACGGTTGCCACGACGAGGGAAAAAGAAACAATGATTTTCCCGGATATACGAATGTTCTTGAGCATTTAGATCTCGGATGCAGCGAATTAAAACCAGACGTTAAGGTATATAGCGCAGGAATCTTAAGTTAAAGTGCGCTGTTACAACTATGGTGCATCACGCTGGCAATGTTGCCTGAAAAGCACCTGAAACCCGTAACGATCCGTAATTGGCCGGGGTGATGCTGCATGGTCTTGTCCCCCACAACGCAGGGCGGACGAACGGCTGAGTGCCCGATAACGCTGTTAAGATGATATCGGGCCGATCTCACCGGATCATCGTGTGTCATGACAGGATACACAATCCTGCCTCGCGCAGCATGGCAGGCTTCGCAAGGCTGCAGTGGGGCATATGGCTGGGGGTTTTAAAGCTGCCATTTCAGGGGGCAGTGCGGCAGCACCAAGCGACATTACCCTTTGGTTTCTTATCATACTGCGCTGATTCTGCTCCGCTAACAGTGTGTGAGAGTGTAAGTTTATTTAGAAAAAATTAGATATTATCGATTACCGTCAGAGCCGATGAAAAAAATACGGCTTAGAGGGTAAGAAATGAGACGTGTAGCACTTAAAATATTGTCTCTCTCTCTTTTGCCCTTTCTGAGTGGATGTTACAGCCTAGGAAATTATCGATTAGGAAAAGATCAGGATCAGTATTCAACATCCATCATAGAATCGAATAAAAAACAGACATTAATGAATCTTATCCGCCTGCGGTATGCGGATACGCCCGGCCTGCTGGATACCACGCAGTTGATATCAGGTTATCAGTTGCAGCGTAGCGCTTTTGTCGGTGTTGCTTCTGATACATTCCCAATCAGACCAAATGGTGGTCTGGCAGCGCAGTTGCAGGAAAGTCCAACCTTTACCTTCCAGCCTGTAACGGGTGATGCCTACGCACATAGTTTCCTGCGCCCGTTGCCCCCGGCCACGTTGCTACCTTTGGCTATGGGGGGACTGCCGATAGATGTTCTGCTGCGGCTTTCCGTGCAGTCAATCAATATGATGAGTAACAATCGACCATTTTCGCGTAATAAAGGCGATATAGACGATCATATTGATCCAAAAATTGATAATTTTTTCGAACTTATTCACGATCTCCGCCTGCTTCAGGCTGCTGGTCTTCTGGGGATTCAGATACAGCAGGTGGCTGATCCATCAGGTAAGTCAGCAGCGACCAATCATGTTTATCTCAGCATTTCCTCAACCGGTGATCCTGTATTGCTGGATGTTGTTAGAAAAACGAGAGAACTGCTCAATTTTTCTCCAAAATATGATCGCATGGAAGTGGTTTATGGCGTAGGCGAGCCACGGCCGGGAGAGATCAAAATACTGAGCCGCAGCATGCTCAGCATTCTGGGGCAGGTCGCTTATCAGATTCAGGTTCCTGATGATGAAGTGACATCAGGTAGCACGACCTCACATGTGGATGTGTCTATTCATCAGGAAGACAGGTCGCTTATTACCGTTCACTCCAGTCATGATGAGCCAAAACAGGCATTTGTGTCTGTTTTCTATGACAATTATTATTACTGGATTGATAAAAGAGATTTTGAAAGCAAGCTGGCTTTTACTATCACGCAAATGCTTTTCGAACTGTCGAAGACATCACAGACGCCCGGTGCGCTCGTGACCATTCCAGTCAGCAAATAGCCCCATGCTTCACGCCTGAAGAATCACAAAGACAGAATGCGATCAGCACCCTGCGGCTGATTTCGCCATGGAAAGAGGAAACGTGCCATGACTGACTCCGTGCCGTCCAAAGAGATGCCGCATTCTCTTATAAGTTCCGCATTGGCTACACCTGCCCTGCGTGCTGATCGCTGGCTTTCAGTCCTGTCCCTTGCCCGGACATGGGCGGATTCCCATAAGGACGAAACAAAGGCTGCTCTGGTTAAGGCGCTGGCCGACCTCAAGGCTGTTGAGCGTTTTTTCGCTTATCCGGGTGTAGCCCTGCTCGATCGTTTGAATGGCTGGCTGGATGATGACGATGCCAGGGCATTCCTGCGCCTTGCTCAGCGTATTTCTACAACCATCATCTCGAAAAAATATCACCGGGATGTCGGCGCATGGAATGTCGAGGAGCTGGAAGATGAGCCGCTCAATCGTCTGCCGCAGGCCATCACACATGTTAAAAGTCGGCCGTATTTTGAAGTGTTGAGCGTTGTGCCGCACTCTCCGGCGCGCTGGCGGTTGATTCAGGAAGAAGTCGCCGGCGTCCGCAGGCCAGAGGATGACTTCATTTATCAGGCGGTTATTGTCGGCAATGCGCCTGACGCGTTGACAGCGATCCTGCTTAATCCCGATATTGGGGCGGTTGTGCTTTATGAGGGCTTTGCCGCAGAAGGGGGAGAGACCAACCCGCTTCTCGATGTCTTCCGCAATATCATCGATATCTCCCCGACGGGTGATGATGAAGTTCAGGTCATCCGGCTTGCTCAGGCTATCCGAAAAATTCGCCCTGAACTCGATATCTATCTGTTGAGTGATAGAAATATCGAAACTTTGGCCGGGCGCCCTGAAATCCGTATCATCAATCGGATTTTCTATCAGATGGAAGAGCCGCTGGAACTGCATCTGTCCATTATCGAAGGGATACGCAAGCGCTACAGAACGCCCTTTTTCGATAACCTCAAGCGTTATGCCCAACGCCCTATTGCGACATTCCATGCCCTGCCGATCGCCCGGGGGAAGTCCGTTTTTACGTCCAACTGGATCAGCGATATGGGCGAGTTTTACGGCCCCAACCTGTTTCTGGCGGAAAGCTCGGCAACAACCGGCGGGCTGGATAGCCTGCTTGAGCCGACAGGGAACATCAAGGAAGCGCAGGATATGGCCGCGCGCGCCTTTGGTGCGGATCATGCGTTTTTTGTTACCAACGGCACCTCAACCAGCAATAAGA
This sequence comes from Acetobacter papayae JCM 25143, assembly GCF_000613285.1. Taxonomy (GTDB): domain Bacteria; phylum Pseudomonadota; class Alphaproteobacteria; order Acetobacterales; family Acetobacteraceae; genus Acetobacter; species Acetobacter papayae. The sequence continues at coordinate 76,629 of NZ_BAIN01000003.1, forward strand.
TGGTGCTACAGGCGCTACTTGCCCCCGGTGATATCGTTATCCTTGATCGCAACTGCCATAAATCGCACCATTACGGGTGTGTGCTGGCTGGGGCCCAGCTTACTATGTCGAGGCATTCCCGCTCATTGAGTATTCAATGTATGGCGGCGTACCCCTGCGGACCATCAAAGAGGCCCTGCTAAAGCTGAAAGCACAGGGCGAGCTGCATCGTGTAAAAATGGTTGATCTGACCAATTGCACGTTTGACGGTCATGTTTACGATACCCGTAGGGTCATGGAAGAATGTCTGGCGATTAAGCCCGATCTCATTTTTCTCTGGGATGAAGCGTGGTTTGGTTTCGCGCACTGGTCACCTTTGTTGCGGCAGCGTACGGCCATGGGGGCCGCCGCTGTGTTGACGGAAGAGCTGGCAAAGCCAGAAGCCGTAACAGCATGGGAAGAGCAGCAGAAAGCACTGGGTGACAGCCCTTCAGAGGATGTCCTGCTGGCCACGCGGCTTGTGCCAGACCCCCGTGCAGTGCGATTGCGCATTTATCAGACAAACTCCGTGCACAAATCCATGTCTGCCCTGCGTCAGGGATCAATCGTTCTGGTGAAGGACGTTGATTTCGAGCATGTGGAATCCCAGTTTCACGAGGCGGTGTTTACGCATGCCTCCACAAGCCCGAACCAGCAGATTATTGCTTCTTTGGATGTTGCGCGCAGGCAGATGCAGCTTGAAGGGTATGGCCTGGTTGCCAACGCTTTGCAGATTTCTCTAGAAATTCGGCGGCAGATTAACAGTCACCCGATTATCTCGAAATACTTCAAGGTGCTCAGCAATGCCGAGATGATCCCGGATTCATTCAGGCAGTCGGGGCTTGATGATTATAATGACCCCGATATCAGCTGGGGGAAGGCCATCCAGTCGATCAGGGATGACGAGTTTCTGCTGGACCCGACCCGGATGACCTTGTCGTGCGGGCATGCCGGATTTGATGGAACAACCTTTAAAAATATTCTGGCTGAAAAATTCAATATCCAGCTTAACAAGACCTCACGAAACAGCATTCTGCTCCAGTCCAATATCAACAATACCCGCAGCGATATTGCTCTGCTTATTCGTGTGCTGGTTGATATTGCGATGGATCTGGAAACAAAAATTACCGAAAATGGAGAGGGTTATCGTACGGTATTCGCGCAGCAGGTGCGCGAACTGGTTGACGACCTGCCAAAGCTGCCCAATTTCAGTTGCTTTGATGACCGTTACCGGGAAGATGCGACGGCTGACACCCTGCATGGTGATATTCGGCGCGCCTTTTACGATGCCTATAAAGAGGCAGAGTGCGAATACCTTGCTCTGGATAGTCAGGAGCTCGACAAGCGGCTCCAGTCAGGCCCTACACTTGTTTCAGCCAATTTTGTCATTCCCTATCCGCCGGGCTTCCCGATTATGGTGCCGGGACAGGTGATTACACAGGAAATCGTGGACTTCATGCGTAAGCTGGACGTGAAGGAAATCCACGGTTTCAACAAGGCTCTGGGGCTTAAACTGCTCAAGCGTTAAGCCGGGACGCGCCGTTTTATTACGTTCTTCATTCTCCACGCCTCCATCAGAAAAAACTGGTGGAGGTGTCTTGCAGGACTGGCTGCCGACACCGGGCCATCCCATGAGTAAAGGGCTGACAGATGATCTTCCATTGGGTTGAACAGACATTACGGGCCTCGCCGGAGTTGGCAATTTTTCTTACACTGGCAATAGGTTTCTGGATCGGTGCTCTCAGGTTTGGCAGCTTCAGTCTCGGAGCGGTGACAGGAACACTGCTGGTTGGTGTTCTGGTCGGCCAGATGGGAATAATAATTTCACCACAGGTGAAATCGGTATTCTTTATCATGTTCCTGTTTGCTGTAGGCTTTGGTGTAGGACCACAGTTTGTCAGAGGTATCGCGAATGATGGATTGCCGCAGGCAGTGTTTGCAGTCATCATTTCCTTTCTTTGTCTGGGCTGTATTTATATCGCGGCGCGTCTTTCGGGCTATGGACCGGGCATGGCAGAAGGACTACTTGCCGGGTCGCAGACCATCTCTGCTTCAATCGGTCTTGCAACCGATGCGATCAATCGCAGCACGCTTTCTCCAGAAAAAATACAGTCGGAACTCAATGCAATTCCGGTTGCCTATGCTGTTACCTATCTGTTCGGCACGGTTGGCACGGGTTGGATACTGGCGTTTCTCGGCCCCAAATTGCTTGGCATCAATCTTGAGCAGGAATGCCAGCGCTACGAACGAGAGATGAATATCAAGCCGGTGAACGAAAATGCCGAAACAGCCTGGCATGAATATATTGTGCGTGCCTACAGACTGAAAACAGTCGGGCTTATTGCCGGTAAAACCGTTGAAGAAGCGGAGTGCGTTACGCATTCACGCATTTTCCTCGAAAACTTACGGCGTGATGGAAAAATTATCACCTTCGACAAAACAACGGTGTTGCAGGAAGGGGATATTGTTGCGGTATCAGGTCCGCATGACGCACTGGTTTACTGGTCCAATCATGCAGAAGAGGTTTCTGACCGGGAACTGATCGATATTCCGATTGAAACAGTCGATGTTGTCGTCACTAGCAAGGCGCTAGACGGCCGCAAACTTACGGAATTGTCGGATGCTCCTTACGCGCAGGGGATTTATATCAACAGTATCCGTCGTGGGTCCATGAATGTTGAAATTCCAGTGCTGTCGGAAACAGCGATTAACCGGGGTGATATCATCAGCATTACGGGTAGCCGGCGCAATGTCGAGCGCGTTGTCAGCGAAGTCGGTTATGCTGATCGGCCAACAAACGTAACCAGTATGGTGCTGGTTGGCGCTGGTATTTTTGTGGGTGGCTTGTTGGGTTCTCTTGTTCTGCCGGTTAGGGGTATTCCCATTACATTGTCGTCTTCCGGTGGGGCGCTGATTGCCGGGCTGGTTCTTGGCTGGCTGCGCGGGGTTACACCGCGCCTAGGCAGTGTGCCTGCGGCATCCGTATGGTTCATGAACACCGTGGGGCTGAATATTTTTATTGCGGTTGTTGGAATTTCTGCTGGCCCGACCTTTATCAAAGGATTGCAGGATGCGGGCGTGAATATTTTCTTCTGGGGGGTATTTGCCAGCGCTGTTCCCATGATTCTTGCGCCGTTTATCGGAAAGTATATTTTCCGCTTTGACCCCGCCATCAATCTTGGCTGCTGTGGGGGGGCGCGTACAAGCACGGCCTCTGTCGCCATGATTGCGGATGTCGCAAAGAGCAATGTACCAATGCTGGGATATACCGTCCCCTATGCAGTCAGTAACACGCTGCTGACCATGTGGGGGCTGGTGATCGTGCTCCTCCTGTCCTGATCAATAAGACTGCTTGACTGAAGACGCACCGTTATCGGGGAGATAGCGGTGCGTTGATGTTTGTGTGCTGGTGCAGAGAGTACAATCAGGCCGAACGCACCGCTTTGCGGCTGTCAGAATAAAACTGAGCCAGGCCTCATGCTGCCCTGAATCGTATGGCATGCTAAATGCTCATGGCGCTCGGTAGCGCTATAAGTATTTTATTTTTGTGGGATTTTTTGTTGGCGGAGAGAGAGGGATTCGAACCCTCGGTACGCTATTAACGTACACACGCTTTCCAAGCGTGCGCCTTAAGCCGCTCGGCCATCTCTCCAGCGCGAGAGAGGTAATAGCAAGTTTCCGGGCGCAGGCAAGAGGGAAAGCGACTATCGGGGTGATTTTTTGATGTTTGTCCGGGTTTTATCGCGCCGCAGCGTCACGGGCATGGGTAATGAAGCGTGCAATGGCCTCAGGGTCCTTGATGCCGGGGGCTTTTTCCACGCCGGAGGAAACATCGACAGCGGGAGCACCTGTCGTACGAATGGCCTGTGCAACGCTATCCACATTCAGCCCGCCCGCCAGCATCCAGTCGAAAGGGGGCTGCCAGCCGCTCAGGAGAGACCAGTCCAGACGTTGCGCGTTACCGCCTGGCCGTGTGGCGCTCTGAGGGGGGCGGGGTTCAACCAGAATACGCTCCACCGGGCAGGATAGTGGCAGGTCCGCCTGTGTGGCTATGGGGCGTGAGAGCCAGACTGGCAGGCCAAAACGCTGGCGGATGTGCCGGGCGCGTTCATCGGTGGCATAAATCTGCAGGATATCCAGCGGCACATGGCGCAGGGTGTTTTCCACGCTGGCGTCATCCGGTTCCACAAACAGGCCAACACGCTCAGGCCCGCCAACAGTGCGGCGCGACAGGACGGCTGCCTGTTCGGGGGTGACAAAGCGGGGGGAGCGGTCAAAGAAAACAAAACCGATCCAGTCCGCACCGTGGGTTACGCAGGCATCAAAGCCTTCGGCTTCTGTCAGACCGCAGATTTTAACACCTACGGGCATGTCAGCCTGCCAGTTCCGCTGCAATGGCCGCTGCGGCTGCTGCCGGGTTTGCTGCGCGGGTAATGGGGCGGCCCACGACAATCCAGTCCGCTCCGGCATCGCGCGCCTGAGCGGGAGTCATGATGCGTTTCTGATCCCCCTGATCACTCCCAGCGGGGCGGATGCCGGGGGTGACCAGAACGGGTTTTGCCCCCAGTTCCTGCCGCAGAAGTGCTAGTTCATGTGCGGAGCAGACCAGACCGTCCATGCCGGAATCCATGGCTAGCGCGCCAAGCCGGAGGACCTGATCACGCGTGCCGCCGGTTACGCCGGTTTCTGCCAGAGCGGCATCGTCCAGACTGGTCAGAACCGTTACGGCCAGCAGTTCAGGCCGGGCATCCGTGGGGAATGCTTCGTCACAGGCGGCGCGTGCGGCCTGCATCATGGCGCGGCCGCCACTGGCATGGAGCGTGAGCAGGCGCGGACGCAGGCGGGACAGCGAGCGCACGGCTGAGGCCACGGTATTGGGAATGTCGTGCAGTTTTAGGTCAAGGAACAGGGGCTGCGTGCCCGCAACGTCAGAGACCGCATCAAACCCGGCGGCATAGGCGAATTCCAGCCCGAGCTTGATCATGTCCGCATGGCCACCTAGCTCGGATGCCCATTGCCGGGCCTGCGCTGTGTCCTGCGTATCCAGCGCCACGATAAGTTTAGTGTGCCGTGGCGTATCAGACATTGGGGTTCCGTTCGTTTTCCGGTTCGGGGAGGGGAATATGCGGGGTGCCTGCCAGTGTGGGTTCAAGCCGCATGGGGGTGGCCAGAGCCGCCTGTGCCTGTGCAAGCTGGGCTTCAAGCTCGCGCACGTGCTGCTCCGCCTTACGGGCACGGCGGCGCTGGCGCAGTTCCACCACCCATAGGCAGAACGCACCCAGCAGGAATGCAATGCAGGCCACGCTAAGGGCTAGCACCCCTGCGGAGGTCTTCCAGCTATAAGTCAGCAGCCACATGTCCAGAGGGTCCTGATTACTGGCGGTGAACGCCACGAGAACCAGCAGGAACGGCACAACAAGTATCAACCTGATCATGGAGTTGTGGTAGCCTTATCGCCCGGAAAGAACAAACGGAAAGAACAGATGGGCCTCCCTGTTCGCTCCGCTGGCGGGAACAATAACAGTTCCCGGACAGTGTGGGGCAGAAAACGCGCGGGCGGGGTGTACCGTTGCACGCAGGCCGCTGTCTGTGCCTTTACGGGCGGGCGTTTCTAGGGTTTTGTGGCCGGGAACTCAATCTGTCCCGCCTGACAAGCGCTGACCTTCCATTATTCGGACCCTGAAATGCTGGTTCTGACACAGGGCGACCCTGCAGGGATTGCGCCGGAAATTACCGCAAAAGCCTGGCATGCCCTGCGTGAGCAGGGGCCTGTTTTTGTGTGGGTGGGTGATCCAGCCCTGCTGGAAGGGCTTGCGCCGGTTAGCGTTATCCACGACCCGGCGCAGGCGGCAGAGGTTTTTGCCCATGCCGTGCCGGTGTTGCCTCTGTCTCTGGCAGTGCCTGCGGTGCCCGGCCAGCCAGACCGCCGCAACGCGCCGTCCATACTGGAGAGTATTCGCCGGGCGGTGGCGCTTGTGCAGCAGGGTGTGGCGGATGCGGTCGTGACCAATCCTATCAGCAAGGATGTGGTGCAGGGGCCGGATTTCACGCATCCGGGACATACCAGTTTTCTGGCCGAGCTCTGCGGGGCGGAAGGGCGCGAGGTTATGATGCTGGCGGGGCCATCGTTGCGGGTGGTGCCGGTAACCGTGCATGTGGCACTTAGAAAAGCCATCGAGCAGCTAACAGCCGAGCGCATTGTAGAGACGGCACGCACGGTCGCAGCCGGTCTTGCACGGGATTTTGGCCTGATGCATGCGCCCCGTCTGGCTGTGGCGGGGCTGAACCCCCATGCGGGCGAAAACGGCCTGATGGGGGATGAGGAGCAGCGGATCATTATCCCCGCCATCGAAACCCTGCGGGCAGAGGGCTATGAGGTGGCAGGCCCCATGCCGCCGGACACTATGTTTACCCCACAGGCGCGGGCGGCGTACGATGTTGCCCTGTGCATGTACCATGATCAGGGTCTTATTCCGCTCAAGACACTGGATATGGCGCAGGGTGTGAATGTGACGCTGGGCCTGCCCATTGTCCGCACCTCGCCCGACCACGGCACGGCTTTTGACAGGGCTGGGCAAAACAGGGCAGACCCGACCAGCCTTGTCTGCGCCCTGCAGTTAGCGGGCAGACTGGCAGACAACCGGCAGAAGGCAGAGGGAAGGAAGACGGCATGACAGCGGCAATACGGCTGGGGGTCAATATCGATCATGTCGCCACAGTGCGGAACGCACGCGGTGGCGCACATCCTGACCCGGTTGAAGCCGCGCGTCTGGCCGTGCAGGCCGGGGCGGATGGTATTACAGCGCATCTGCGCGAAGACCGCCGCCATATTCGCGATGCCGATCTGCGCCGCCTGCGGCATGAAATCAAAGCTCCGCTCAACATGGAAATGGCGGCCACGGATGAAATGCTGGCCATGGCGCTGGACCTGTTGCCCCACGCCTGCTGTATCGTCCCGGAACGGCGTGAGGAACTGACGACCGAAGGCGGGCTGGATGTGGCCGGGCATGAGGCATCACTGGCCGGGCCTGTGCAGAAATTAGCCGCTGCTGGCGTGCGTGTGTCGCTGTTTGTCGATCCTGATCCCTTGCAGATTGCAGCCGCCGCGCGGATTGGTGCGCAGGTAGTGGAACTGCATACCGGTGCCTATGCCGAAGGCGCGTAGGTGAACTTGAGCGCCTGCACGCTGCCGCCCGGCAGGCGCTGGCTCTGGGGCTGGAAGTGCATGCAGGCCATGGACTGACTTATGAAAATGTTGGGCCGGTTGCGGCTATTGAAGGGTTGAGCGAACTCAATATCGGCCATTTTCTGATTGGACAGGCCATATTCGACGGGCTGGCCGCTGTGGTGGTGGAAATGAAGCACTGTATCGCTTTGGGTGCTGCGGCGGGCCGGGGTGCTGGCGTATGACACAGGAAAACGAAGCTCCGGCTGAATACCGGACACCTCGCGCGCTCATGGCGGCTGTTGTCGGTATGGGGGTGCTGATTGTGGTGGGCACGGCCCTGCTGATTGGCGTGATCCTGCATCGGATGAATGGTGGTGGCCATAAGGCGCCGGCTGGCGTGCCGCTGGTGGAAGCAACGCCTGCTCCCGCAGTGGTACCTGCTCCCACCGGTCCGGGTGCGCCTGTTGTACATCTGCCTTTGGGGGTGGATGAGCATCTGTTGGGCCTGACCCGTGTGCAGGATGGGCTTGTGGCCATACAGGTGTCTGGCCCGCATGGTGATCGGGTTCTGCTGTGGCAGGTAGGAACCGGGCAGGTGCGTCCGGGGCTGGATACTGCCGTTTCGGCACCCTGAGGGGATTATGGCGCTTTCTGCTCATGCTTTTATCGGCCCGGTGAATGTTGTCGGGCTGATGAGCGGCACCTCGCTCGATGGGGTTGATGCGGCCCTGTTGTGTACGGATGGAGAGCAGGTGCTGGCCCATGGGCCTTCGCTTACACAGCTATACCCGCCGGAACTGCGCGCAAGCCTGCGTGACCTGCTTGACCGCGCTCCAATGCTGGCACCGGATGACCCTGAGCTTCTGGTGGCAACCCACGCTCTGAGCCGCCTGCATGCAGAGGCCGTGCTCCAGCTTTGCCGGAGGGCGCCGGATATGCCGCCCGAGCTGGTCGGCTTTCATGGGCAGACCATTCTGCACGCTCCCGCAAGCCTTGCCACGGGGCAAGCCGGTGCAGGGCGTACATGGCAGATTGGTGATGCCGCGTTGCTGTCCGCCATGACGGATCTGCCCGTTATCCATGATTTTCGGAGTGCCGATGTGCGGGCCGGGGGAGAGGGCGCGCCACTGGCTCCTCTTTATCATGCGGCCCTGCTGGCTGGTCAGCCACGCCCTGTGGCCGTGCTCAATCTGGGCGGGGTGGCCAATCTTACTCTTGTGCGGGGCAATGGCGCTGTACTGGCCTGCGATACCGGGCCCGGCAATGCACTGCTGGATGACTGGGCTATGCGCCACACCGGGCGGCCATTTGATCAGGATGGTGCGCTGGCCCGCGCGGGGCGGGTGGATAGCGCCGTGCTGGACGCCATGCTGGCCCACCCGTTTTTTGCCCGGCCAGCCCCCAAATCGCTCGATCGGCTCAGCTTTCACGCCCTGCTGGCCCTGCTTGATGGGCTGGGAGCGGCGGATGGAGCCGCGACCCTTACGGCTTTGAGCGCACAGGCGGTAGCCCGTACGCTTTTGCCGGAACAGCCTGCGGCATGGTTTGTCTGCGGGGGTGGGCGGCATAATCCCGCTCTTATGCAGGCTTTGGCCAATGCGCTGTCTGCACCGGTGCAGGCCGTGGAGGCACTGGGCTGGAAGGGCGATGCGCTGGAAGCCGAGTGTTTTGGCTTTCTGGCGGTGCGCAGCCTGCGGGGCCTACCGCTTTCCCTGCCAACCACAACGGGCGTGCCGACACCGCAGACCGGTGGCCGCCTTACCTGCGGGGGCATTACGCCCTATGGTCGCGCAGCATGGCTGCCGTTTACGCCGTAGCGTGAAACCGCTACCGAAGAGGCGGACCGAATCAAGAGAAGGAACTTCCGCATGAAACGTTTCCTGGCCCTGTGTGCCATTCTGCCCGGACTGGGCTGCCTTGGCACAGCCGGTCTTGGTTTGGTGACTGCCGCTTCTGCCCAGACGGTTGTTGATGGCAGCATGCCCAAGGCCCCCACACCTTTTGTTTCGGCCTCGCTCAAGGCGCTGCTTAGCCGCGCGCAGGACAAACATGCCGCCGTGCGCCACCTGAGCGTGCATGAAACGGTGGAAAAGAAACAGGTTCTGTGTGGCGAAGTCAGCACCGACCCGTCCACCCCGCCGTCTGAAGGCAGCTTCATGAAGTTTGGCGCGCTGGAAGGCGGAGATGGTCCGATCGTTTTCGAAGGGCGGGACATTCCCGCAGCCCTCGATTTCCGGGAAGTCAACCAGTGGATCAACTATGGTGCGGACATGGAAGATCTGGAGGAAATGGGCTGCGTGCCGGAGGGGAGCTACCGCGCTTACAGCGACAAGCTCAACAAGGTGCTTCAGCACCGCAAGGTGGACGGGCTGCGCTAGTCCTTACGGGCTCGCTGTAAGGGCCCGCTTTGTGCGGGTCTGCTCCTGTCGGGAAACAGGTGCCTGCAGCGCGCCGGAAGGCGGCTGTGCGAATCCAGCCCTGACTGGCTGATAAGGCGATCAGACCTGTTATCTGCTGAAAAAGACGCGGGATCAGGGGGTGTACACGCTATGCACCATCTGGCTGCAACCCTTGGAAAACCGCCGTTTTGTCAGCATGCTTTCTCACATTGCTGTTATAACAGGACATAACTGGGATGCAAAAGCAACAAAGCTTGCGCGTCTGTCGTAAAATGCAGTGAGCGTGATTGACAGGGGACGGGTTGTTGCGTCATTCCTCTCCTGTTACGCACGAAAAAAACAAAAAGAAGCGATTTTTTGTAATGAAATATCTCAACCTGCTGCTGTTGCTGCCCTTTGTGGGGCTGCTCTGGATGCCGCTCTACGACAAGGCCGACCCGGCCCTGCTCGGTTTTCCTTTTTTCTACTGGTACCAGTTCGCTTGGGTGCCGGTTACATCCGTGATCATCTGGATTGTATGGAAAAAGGGTCATGACGCATGAGCGACATCAATCCGTGGGCGTTGGCGTCTTCATTGTTTTTTTTGCCGCGACCATCGTCATCGGCTCTTCCATTCAGGTTATCCGCCGCCTGTTCCGCAGCCATAGCAAGGGCAGCAACGCGCAGGAAGAATGGGGCCTGGGTGGGCGTGGGTTTGGTCCGTGGGTCACGTGGTTTCTGGTCGGGGGTGATTTCTACACCGCCTATACCGTTATCGCGGTGCCGGCACTGGTCTATGCGGTGGGGGCTTATGGCTTCTTTGCCCTGCCGTACACGATTATCGTGTACCCGTTCATTTTCCTTGTCATGCCCAAGCTGTGGAAAATCGCGAATGATGGCGGCCACTCAACGGCGGCGGACATCGTGCGGGCACGCTTTGACAGCCGCCTGCTGGAAGTCATTGTCGCACTGACCGGGCTTGTCGCGGTCATGCCGTATATTGCGCTCCAGCTTATCGGTATCCGTACCGTGGTGCAGTCGCTGGGCCTGCCGGGCGATCTGCCGCTGATTATCGCCTTCCTGTCGCTGGCTGCGTATACTTGGATGGGTGGGCTGCATGCGCCTGCGCTGACAGCCTTTATCAAGGATATCATGATCTATATCGCGGTTCTGGTCGCGGTTACGGTCATTCCCATGCACACGGGCGGGTATGCTGCACTGTTTTCCAACGTTGCTCCGCATGAAGCGGTGCTGAAGGCGGGACAGGGTCTGCCCTATGCCACGTTGGCGCTGTCTTCCGCCCTTGCAGCGTTCCTGTATCCGCACACGCTTACGGGTATTCTGGCTTCGCGTTCGGCTGATACAATCCGCCAGAACGCGGTTTACCTGCCAGTGTACACCATTGTGCTGGGGCTGATCGCCATGCTGGGCTTCATGGCGCACGCGGCGGGCATTGTCACCACCAACAACTCGCTTGTGGTGCCCATGCTGTTCCAGAAGGTGTTCCCTGCATGGTTCGCCGGTTTCTGTCTGGCTGCTATTGCCGTGGGCGCTCTGGTGCCTGCCGCTGTGATGGCGATTGGCGCGGCCAATCTGGTCACCAGCAATCTGCTGCCTGCACAGTCCAACCCGGTTATGGCCAGCCGGATGACGGCGCTTGTTGTTAAGGTGGGTGCGCTGCTGTGCGTGCTGTTCCTCAATGCCAAGTTCGCCATTGATCTGCAGCTTCTGGGCGGTGTTATCATTCTACAGACCTTCCCTGCTCTTATTCTCGGGCTGACCCGTTTGCGCCTGTCCACCATTTCTATGCTGGCGGGCTGGATTATTGGTTCCGTTGTTGGGCTGGGGCTGTGCTGGATGGATGGCCTTAAGCCGGTGCACCCCATTAATCTGGGGTTTGTTTCGGGCAATGTTTCCACCGGGCTGCTGTCGCTTGGTGTCAATATCGCCGTGGTGCTGGCCATTTCCCTGCTGAAGCCGGGTCGTGTTCATACTTCGGCTGGTCAGGTTGTTTCAGGCGAGGCCGCCTGAAACAACCTCCGCTTTCAGCGGTGCAAGCATTAAAAAAGGGGGGAAGCCTAGGCTTCCCCCCTTTTTTGTGACGTCAGGCCAACTCAGAACGGTGAGCGGGTCAGATCCTGAACGGCGCTTTTGGTGTTGTTGATGCGGTCTTTCTCGGTCTTGACCTTGTTCTGCACCTTGTCACGCTCGGTGGTGTATTTGGAACGTTCCTGCTCAACCCGCTTGGAGACATTGCCTGTAGCGGCATCGACGCTGTTGCGTGCGGAGGTTTCGGCGCTGCTCTTGGCGGAGTTCAGCGCGTTTTGGCCGATTTCGCTGGCGGAGGGCAGAAGCTGCGCATTGGCGTCCGCTACGACGAGACCGGAAGCAGCAATGATAAGCGAGGCTACAAAAAAGCGTTTCATAAAATAAGAACTCCTTGTGATACCAGAGGGTTGTAGCGCCAGAAAAGGGCATTGGTGTGACCCTGTAAAGGCGCTTTACCCTTTCTTTATGGCATGGCGGTCATTACCAGCGCGGTTGCTGCGGCCGGTTCCAGCCATCGCCACCACCGGGGGGCTGCTGCCAGCCGCCCGGCGGGGGTGGCCTGTGGTCTTCATGCCAGTGCCGGTGGTGGTCGCGCGGTCCACCGTAGCAGCCGGAGAGAAGTAGCATGGCAAAGGCGAGGGGAATGAAGGATGCATGTTTCATGATTTGTATCTCCTGCTCTGTTAACAAAGCATGCAAAGCAGGCAGAAAATCGGCATGTTTTAGGCTGGAGGGCCAAAAAAATAGCCTGCCCGCTTTCCGGTAAGGGAGCAGGGCAGGCCGGGTTTTAATCGTAGGAACGCCTGAGGGTCAGGGTGTGCCGTGCAGCGTGGCCGCAAGCAGGTCGTTCACCTGTGCTGCTTTTTCCATCTGTGGCATGTGGCCTGTCTGGGGCAGGCGGGTCACGGTTATGGAGGCGGGTAGCCCCTGAGCCGCTTCGGGCGAGAGGATTTTATCGGCCTCGCCCCAGATCACCTGCACCGGACCACCGAACGTGCTCAGCACATCGCGCAGGCTGTCTTTCTGTTGCCCGTTCGGGAAGCAGGCTGCCGCAATGGTTTCAAGACCCTGTCTGGCACCATCAAGGCGTTTGAAACGGATAATCCCTTCCACCATGTTGCGGGTGATGAGCGAAGGATCATTGACCAGCAGAGCCAGCACGGGTTCGAGCGTTTTGCGCCGGTCAGCGGTAATGAACCCTTCAATAAACTCCATGTTGATGTCCGGCCCCAGCCCGGCTGGGGCAATCAGGCCCAGCGAGGCTACCTTGTCGGGGTGAGCGCGGGCCAGCTCCAGCGCAATGGCGCCACCCAGAGAATGGCCCACCACATGGGCGCGTTCGATGCCCAATGTTTCCAGCAGCCGGGCGGTTATGGCAGCCAGTGCCGCCGGTGTGCCGTCGCTCACCTGTTTGGTGGAGCCGCCATGCCCCGGCAGGTCGAAGGCGACAACCCGCTGCTGTGCTGCCAGTACATCCTGATTAAGCAGCCAGTTTGTCAGGTCGCCGCCAAAACCATGGATCAGCAGCACGGGCAGTCCGTCGCCTTGTCCCATGTCCTGTACCTGCAGGCTCAGCCCATCCACATCAATCAGGGTGGGGCGGGCCTGCTGGGTGCTGGCATCGTCCTGTCCATCCGATGCGCTGAACGTGCTCTGGAACTGCTCGATAAAAGCGTCGATCTCGGCATCACTGGTGCTGCCTTCGGCCAGCACGCCAATTAGCGCGCCCACGGGCAGGGTTTCTCCTTCCGAGGCCACCTGCCTGCGCAGCACGCCCGAAGCCGGGCTTTCATAGCCATTGGTGATCTTGCTGGTTTCGATATCCGCAATTTCCTGCCCGGCTGACACCGTGCTGCCGGGTGTGACAGACCATCCGGCCAGTTTGCCTTCTGTCATGGCCAGACCGAATTTGGGCATGGTGATGGGGGTAATGACAGTCATGATCAGGCCTCCTGCCGGGCTTTGTACCCCATGACGGAGCGGACAGCGGCTTCGATCCGTCCGACATCGCAGGTAGAGTTTTTCAAGAACAGTTGCGAAGGGCACGGGCGTATGTGGCGGCGTGACACGGCGGATCGGCGCCTTGAGGGCATCGAACGCCTCTTCCGCCACCAGGGCTGCGACATCGGTGGCCATGTTGCAGCGTGGGCTTGATTCATCCACGATAACAAGCCTGCCGGTATCCGCCACGCAGTCCAGAATAGTCGCACTATCCAGTGGCGATGTGGTGCGTGGGTCTATGACCGTGCAGGAAATGCCATCCTTTGCCAGCCGGTCTGCTGCCTCATTGGCAAAGCCTACCATACGGCCAAAGGCCACAAGGGTGACATCATCACCCTCGCGCGTCAGGTTCGCCTCGCCAAAGGGGATGGTGTAGGCCTCGTCCGGCACTTCCTCCTCATCATCATACATCACCTTGTTTTCAAGGAAGATGACCGGATCATCATCGCGGATGGCTTCGATCAGCAGGCCCTTGGCTTCGTAGGGGGAGGACGGCACCACCACCTTAAGCCCCGGAATATGGGTAAAAATGGGATACAGCGCCTGACTGTGCTGGGCAGCGGCATTGAAGCCCGCACCATACATGGCCCGGATAACCAGCGGGGTGCGTGCCTTGCCGCCAAACATGTAGCGGAATTTGGCCGCCTGATTCATAATCTGGTCCAGACAGCAGCCGACAAAATCGACAAACATCAGTTCCGCCACCGGGCGCAGGCCCGTAGCCGCCGCCCCTGCCGCCGCCCCGATATAGGAGGCCTCGGTAATGGGGGTATCCAGCACGCGCTCGGGGCCAAACTCGGTATAAAGCCCTTTGGTGACACCCAGCACGCCGCCCCATGCGTCTGTCACGCCTGATGTGCCGCCCTGTCCACCTGCCACGTCCTCGCCCATCAGGATGACGCGCGGGTCACGCCGCATTTCCTGCCGCAGGGCTTCATTGATCGCCTGCCGAAAGCTTTTTTTTGACATTGGAGTCTTCCTGTTTTCCTGAAATCTGTTTTATCCGGCGGGATCAGTACGAAACGTACACATCGCGCATCAGGTCTTCCTGTTCGGGCAGGGGGGCTGCCTTGGCGGCCTGCACGGCGGCATCGACCCGGCTACGCACAGTGCTGTCGATATCATCGAGGCTTGCGCCATCCAGCAGACCCGCCCCCGTGGTGCGAGTGCGAAAACTGCTGAGGCAGTCATGTTCATGCGTTGTTGGGCGACTTCATCACTGGCGCGGTAGGACATGGCGTCCCCTTCGAAATGGCCGTACCAGCGTGCCAGATGCACATGTAGCATCACCGGCCCCTTGCCCGAGCGGGCATAGGCGATGGCTTCTCCCGCCGTTTCGTAAACAGCAAAGAAATCCGTGCCGTCACATTCGAAATAGGGCATGCCAAATCCGGCGGCCCGGTCTTTCTGGGTGCCCGCACAGGCATAGGAAGCCCCTGTGGCTTCGCCGTAGCCATTATCCTCGCATACAAAAACTGCAGGCAGTTTCCACACACTGGCCAGATTCAGGCTCTCGAGCGTGGTGCCTTCGTTGGAGGCACCATCGCCATAGAATGCTACGGCAACGCCGTCCGTCTTCAGCAGCTTGTGTGAGAGTGCGGCCCCACAGATCAGCGGTGGCCCGCCGCCTACGATACCGTTGGCTCCCAGCATGCCTCGTGCCAGATCGGCAATATGCATGGAGCCTCCCTTGCCCCGGCATACGCCCGTGCTGCGGCCGTAGATTTCGGCCATCATGCCTTCAACTTCCACGCCCTTGGCAATGCAATGGCCATGGCCGCGATGCGTGCTGGCAATGGTGTCGCTTTCTCCCAGATGCGCGCACACCCCAACGGCCGAGGCTTCCTCGCCGCAATAAAGGTGGACAAAGCCCGGAATTTCTCCCGTGGCGAATTCGGTATGCAGCCGTTCCTCGAATTCGCGGATTGTCCGCATCGAACGATAGGAGTGCAAAAGAATATCCCGTGCGATCTGCATGGTGTTGTCTCCGGCCTGCCATCTTGCGATGGACCAAGAAAAATGCTGGCGGAGCAGTGTGGATTTTTGAAAAATGCCTGTATTGCGCCGCCGTGTCCGTAAAGGGAACATCTTGCTTGGCAGGCGGTAAAGCCGTGCCGGGGCGGACGTAACAGGGATGTGACGCGACGCGGGCTTATTTGTCGCTGTTATGACACATATAAGGAATGAGGATGATATAACAGCGTGGACAAGGCAGGAGAGGGGGGCGAGTATGACCCGTGTTACCGTGTCTGATAGTCAACTGGCGGTGTTATCCGCCCGGCTGCGCCCCTCGTGGCTGCGCTGTGCCAATGACTATAACCTGCCCGCCAGCGCCATTTCTCTCGATACCCTGCTGTGTGCCGCGGAACTGCGGCAGGCGCGGGCGCGCATGGGGGTGACCATGCGAATCTGCGACCCGGAGTTGGATCGCCTACAGGCGATTGTGTCCACACTGGATTATAATGTGCTGCTGGCCGACCCGCAGGGCATTGTGGTGGCGCACAGGGGAGACGCCCCGCAGGAAAAAGGTTGCCGTCGCTGGCATTTGTGGTCGGGTGCGAACTGGAACGAGACCCGTGTGGGCACCAACGGCATAGGCACCTGTCTGGTGGAGCAGGTGCCTGTAACCGTGCACCGCGAGCAGCACTGGAGCATGGACCTGCGTTATCTGAGCTGTTCCGCCGTGCCGTTTTACGGGCCGGATGGGCAACTGGCCGGTGCGCTGGATGCCAGCTCAACCCGCCCGGACCCCTCGGAGCGTATCAGCACCATGATGGAAGCCGTGCTGATTGATGCGGCCCGCCGTCTGGAGCGGAGGAGTTTTCTGGAGGCTTTCCGCGCCCATACCGTTATCCTGATGGGCGAGGGGGCTGGTATTTCCCTTCCCATGGTGGCGCTGGATGAGTCGCGTACCATTGTGGGGGCCACGTTTGCCGCGCGCCGTCTGCCGGGGCTGGGTGATCTGGAAAACCACTGCGTGCGGTTTGATCTGGGCTCTCAGGCCGCGCTGGCTTCAGGGTTTGAGGAAGCCGAACGGGGTGTTGTGCAGGGAGCACTGGCGATGTGTCAGGGGCGGGTAACGGCTGCGGCCACTCTGCTGGGTATTAGCCGCTCCACCCTGCACCGCAAGATCAAGGCCATGGGCGGGCGCAGCAATCTGGCCCGCATGACAGCCCGCTCGGCCCTGCAGGCGCAGGAGCGGCGCGTTTCGGCGGTGCAGCCGTAAAGTATCAGGCCTTGCAGAGTTCTGGCGTGGAAAGTGGCAGCGGAAAGAGGTGGTCATACGCCAGATTGAAGAGAAACGCGTAAACCAGATAAAACCCGGCCAGTGAGAGTGTGAGCGGCAGCGAGGCCAGAATGGACAGGCCGCAATACGCCGCAATGGCGGGCAGAAGAATGACCTGCAACCCGGCTTCGAACCCGATGGTATGCACTACGCGCGTCAAAGTCGTCTTATGGGTGGTTGCCCGCCAGCGTAGCATGATGTGGTCGAACAGCAGATTGTAGAAGAAATTCCATGTTGTAGCGGTTATGGCGCTGCCAATGCCGATCACACCCATGGCGCTTTCATGCAGGCCGAACAGAATGCTGCCGCAGGGAATGACAATGGACAGGGCTACCAGTTCAAACAGCAGCACATGGCGCAGGCGATCCGCGCCGGTGCGCAGGCCGTGGCTGGTTTCTTCAGCAGGAATTGGGGCGGAGGGTGCTTGTTTCATGGAGGTGTTGACGCCGTTTCGTGTTGACATGGGCGCAACCTATCTTTTTCTCTGGGTTTACAAAGATAGAAACCATCTGGAAAACAGATAGATGAATGTCTCGCTCGAACAGTTGGAAGCCTTTGTCGCAACAGTGGAGAGCGGCTCCTTTTCTGCCGCGGCTCGCTCTTTGGGGCGAGCGCAGTCCGCTATCAGCACGCATGTGGCTAATCTGGAAATTGATCTGGGTGTGGCGCTGTTTACGCGCAGCGGACGTGTGCCGCAGCTGACAACGGAAGGAGAGCGGCTATTGCGCGAGGCCCGCGTGGTGCTTGAACGCCGAGAGCACCTGATAGGCGTTGCCCGCTCCATGGGGGATGGGGTGGAAAACCGGCTGGTTGTCGCCTTGGACGAACTCTATCCAGAATATGTTCTGGGGCCGATTTTTTCAGAATTTTCCAAGGTTTTTCCGCATGTCGAGGTCGAACTGCTTTTCCCTCTGATGGAAGATGTCGGGCATCTGGTGCTCGAGGGCACGGCCCAGCTTGGTGTGATGTGGCAGCAAAGCCGTATGCCAGCAGATCTGTCGTTCAGGACAATCGGGCGCACGGAACTGCTGCTGGTGTGCGGGCGGGATCACCCACTGGCGCAGGGTGGACCGGTTTCATGGGAAGATCTGAAGCGCTATCGCCAGATTCTGGTGGCATCGCGTGGGCAGGAGCGCGAACGCCAGCATTTGCGGGTTGCGGGTGAGGTCTGGTGGGTGGAGAGCTACTGGGTCATTCTTGAAATGGTCAAACATGGCGTGGGCTGGGCTTTTGTGTCCGACCATGTTCTGGCCTCTTCCACCACCGCGCCGGATATTGTCACGCCGGAACTGGCGTTTGATGCCGGAGGGCGGCAGGTGCCCATGGCGGTGGTGTGGCACCGTAAGCGCCAGAGCGGCATGGCCATGGACTGGCTGAAAAACCGCCTGTGCGATAGGCTTATTCTGGAAAGATCGCCTCCTGTAAGGGTATTGGACGCGGAGCTTAAAAAATGACACTCAGTGTCAAAATTCACATGGATGTGATGAGCAGGGTGATTGTCTGCCCAGTCATGACTGTATAACACCGTATACGAACAACAGGCCTAAATTAGTCCTGTTTCCTGTCAGATTATGGAGCCTGTCCGTGTCCGTAACTCAAGAACCTCCCTTTAAAGCCCGTTATGAAAATTACATCGGTGGTGAATGGCGCGCGCCCGTAAAAGGGACGTACATGAAAAACACCACCCCGATCGACGGGCGTGTGCTGTGCGAAGTGCCCCAGTCCACGGCTGAAGATATTGAGCTGGCACTGGATGCCGCGCACAAGGCCTTCAAAAGCTGGGCGCATACTTCCGTTGCTGAACGCGCGGCCATTCTGCTCAAGGCCGCCGACCGGATGGAAGCCAATCTCGACCTGCTGGCCCGCGCCGAGACATGGGATAACGGCAAGCCCGTGCGCGAAACGCTGGCGGCCGATATTCCGCTGGCCATTGACCATTTCCGCTATTTTGCTGGCTGCATCCGCGCGCAGGAAGCACGCTCAGCGAAATTACGGATACCACCATCGCCTATCATTTCCACGAGCCGCTTGGCGTTGTGGGGCAGATCATTCCGTGGAACTTCCCGCTGCTGATGGGCTCATGGAAGCTCGCACCCGCTCTGGCGGCTGGCAACTGCGTAGTGATGAAACCTGCTGAAACCACGCCTGCCAGCATTCTGGTGCTGATGGAACTGATCGGCGATCTGTTCCCGCCGGGCACGCTTAACATTGTTAACGGTCTGGGGCGTGATGTCGGGGCCGCTCTGTCCACCAGCCCGCGCCTTGCCAAGATCGCCTTTACCGGCTCCACCCCCACCGGCAAGATGATTGCTCATGCTGCCGCCGAAAACCTGATTCCGGCCACGCTGGAACTGGGTGGCAAGTCTCCCAACATCTTCTTTGCCGACATCATGGACCAGGATGACGACTATCTGGACAAGGCGATTGAAGGCTTCACGATGTTTGCCCTCAACCAGGGCCAGATCTGTTCCTGCCCCAGTCGCGCACTTGTGCATGAATCCATCTATGACCGGTTTATCGAGCGTGTTCTGCCGCGAGTGAAGGCGATCAAACAGGGTAACCCGCTTGATCCTGAAACCATGATGGGGGCCCAGAACTCCGTCATGCAGCAGGAGAAAATTCTCGAATATATCGCTATCGGCAAGGAAGAAGGCGCGGAACTGCTGGCAGGTGGCGGCAAGCCTGATCTGGCGGGCAGCCTGAACAACGGGTGCTTTGTGCAGCCGACGGTGTTCCGTGGCCATAACAAGATGCGTATCTTCCAGGAAGAAATCTTCGGCCCGGTTCTGGCGGTCACGACGTTCAAGACCGAGGAAGAAGCGCTGGCTATTGCCAACGACACTCCGTTTGGCCTGGGTTCTGGCGTGTGGTCGCGCAATGCCAATATCTGCTACCGCATGGGGCGAGGGCTTGAGGCCGGGCGCGTGTGGGTCAACTGCTATCACGTCTACCCGGCTCATGCTGCCTTTGGTGGTTACAAGAAGTCTGGTATTGGTCGTGAGACACATAAAATGGTGCTCGAGCACTATCAGCAGACCAAGAACATGCTGGTCAGCTACAGCGAAAAGAAGCTCGGCTTTTTCTGAGCTGAACATGGTGGGCGGGGAAGAGCGCGCCCCGCCCACCATGACTTTGACTCTGCCCCTTGAACGGAATTTGTAACAGGCTATGGCGACAAAATCAGAAATCCTCATCGTTGGCGGCGGTGTCGCGGGGCTGGCATTGGCAACCCGGTTGGGAGAAACGCTCGGTAAACGCGGCGAGGCCCGCATTACCCTGATCGACAAGAGTTTCTCTCATGTCTGGAAACCCATGCTGCACTGTTTTGCGGCTGGCACGGTCCAGAACGAGAATAACCGTATCAGCTTCATGTCGCAGGCTAGCCGGCATTATTTCGATTTCTGGCCGGGTGAGGTGATCGCGGTGGATCGCGAGAACCGCAAGGCCGTGCTTGGCCCGGTGCAGTCCACCGATGGTACGGTGGTGCTGGAAGAGCGCACGGTGGAATACGATGCGCTGGTGCTGGCCATAGGTAGCTGCGCGAATGATTTTGGCACGCCGGGTGTGGCGGAGCATTGCCTGTTCATCGACAATCTGGTTGAGGCAAACGGCTTTAACGAGAAATTCCGCCTTGAACTGCTCAAGGCGTTTGCCGCCAACAAGGAACTGGATATCGCCATCGTCGGCGGCGGTGCGACTGGCACCCAGCTTGCGGCAGAACTACATAAGGCGCTCGACCTTGTGCGCCTGTACTCATTCGAGGGGAATCCCCCGCGGCTCAAAATCACCCTGCTGGAAGCCGGCGCGCGCATTCTGCCCGCCTTCCCTGAGCAGGTATCGGAAGCCGCACGCAAGCAGCTTGAGCATATTAAGGTGGAAGTGCGCACAGGCGCGCAGGTTTCCGGGGCGGATGCGGGCGGCTTCATGCTCAAGGACGGCAGTTATGTGCCAGCAACGCTGCGGGTATGGGCCGCAGGCGTAAAGGCTCCCACCGTCACAACCCGTTTCGGGGGGCTAAGCCTCAATCGTTCCGGTCAGGTGATTGTACAGCCGAATCTGCGGTCGGTGGATGACGAGCGCATTTTTGCCATGGGTGACTGCTCGTTTATTAGAGATGAACCTCTGCCCCCCACGGCGCAGGTCGCCCGGCAGCAGGCCCATCACCTTGCCCGCCATCTGCCTGCGCTGATCCGCAATGGCACGGAGGTGCCGCACTGCGTCTTCCGCAACAAGGGCGCTATTGTCGCGCTGGGGGATTATAACGGCTGGGGTACCTTGCCCGGCGGTACCGTTTTCGGCGGTGGCATGTTCAAGGGCCTGTCCGCGCGGCTTGGGCATCTTATGCTGTATCGCCAGCATCAAGTTGAGCTGTACGGATTATACCGCGGTCTTCTGTCCTGTCTGGCAGACTGGATCGATGCGCTGGTTAAACCCTCAATCCGTCTGGATTGAGGGCTCTCGCTACACGTCTTCCAGAATGCGTGCCTGCAAGGCCATGACCTTGCGCATAATCGGCACGAGAGACGGACGGCCTTTAAGCCGTATCCATTCATCAATTGCGGTACGAAAAGCAGCAATGCCAGAGCGTGCCGCCACACGGGCCGCCAGCCCGCTATCGGGCTGGTTGGTCAGGTGGTGCGAAAGTGCCTCAGCCAGACTGTCTTCCCACTGTGCGTATTTACGCAGGCTGACAGGCAGCAGTGCCGGTGTGCGTTCAATCAGATAGACAAACGCATAGGCTTCAGGCTGGGTGCGTGCCATATGCGGCACCACGGCTTCCAGTGCCGAACAGAGCATGGCCTGCGGGCTGGTTCCGGGTAGGCACCCAGCCACATGCGCGCGCAGGACATCGGTCATCTGCTGCGCCCAAGCCGTGACGATATCCGCCTTGGTCGGAAAATAACGAAATAAAGTGCGGCGCGAGACTCCGGCTACCTGAGCGATTTCGTCGGTGGTGGTTTCTTCAAAGCCCTTGGCCGCCAGCAGGGCCATGGCTGCACTAATCAGTGCGTTATGCGTTTCCTGCCGCCGGGTCTCCCGCCGTGACAGAGGAATATCCTTCTCTGGCGCTTCCACCGGGGGAGGCGCTGTGTGGGGCTGAGGGGAAGAAGGGGGGAAGGGCAACGGTCTCGCGCTCCGGGTTCACTATAGAATGCGGACAGTATGCAAAGGCTTCTGCCTTGCCCGTCCGGATGGCTGCATCAGATGCAGGGAACAGGCGGCAAGCCTGCTCCAGTGCCTGATTATGTACCTGATCCACTGCCAGATGGGAAACCCAGCCCGATTCCGCCATTGGTCGGGGGCGGGAGAATCGGTTTGCAC